>JAHFAP010000139.1 GCA_023250495.1 Deltaproteobacteria bacterium
TTTACCCCCGGGATTACAGTTTACTTTCGGTCGGCGGCTCGACGACTCAGTTCACGGCGCTGCAGAGCGGGCAGGTGGATGCGGCGCTGTTAGCCCAGCCATTGAGCCTCATTGCGGTGGAACAGGGGTTTAGCAATTTGGGCGACGCCTACAACCTTCTACCCGACTATCAACTCTCCGGCATCGGTGTGCGAGAAGGATGGGCGCAAAAAAATCGAGGTACGGTCATCCGTTACCTAAAAGCGCTTGTTTTTACTTACCAATGGCTTCATGACAATAGAGAAGAGGCGATTAAGCTCCTCCCGGCCATAACCAAGCTCGACAAGAAATATATTCCCAAGTCATGGGAGACTTATACGAAGACACAGATTTGGCCGAGAAATGGCGAGGTTAACTTGAAAGGAGTGCAAACGATTCTCAATCTGATGGCCGAGGAAGGGGCTTTAAAAAAACCGTTGCCCAAGCCGGAAGAGATCGTAGCTTCAAGTTATCTCGAAGAGGCCAGAAGGGCGCTTGTTCATTAAGAGAGGACATACACGGGCGGTCGAGGGTCAGTTTTGCGGTGCAACATGACTGTAGCTAAAGAAATCAGTTTGCTTCTGGTTCTCGTACTGCTCTTTGGTTGCGCCGGTCAGCTTCAGCGTCCAAACACATCTCAAACCACCGCGGAGCAAGAACGGCAGGAGCAAAAGCAAGAAACCGGGATGCCGACCTTCACTTATCGCCCTGGAGGATAAACGTGTTCGTGGCTCGCCATGCGCCCGGGTTCTTTGATAAGAGCCCTCGAAAGCGTTCAGGCTGGCGGCTTGTCCAGGCTGTTCTTGAGCTCGATCATGCTTTTTTGACTGACCTGGATGAGTCCGCGGCGCGGCCTGTCGAGGTCGACGATGACGAAGATCGTCAGACCGAACAGAACGCTCAACATCGCGGTCACAACGGTGGCTCGATGACCGGCGATGCCGTTGACATACCCCACCATTCCGACGCCGAGAACTGCCGCGGTCAAAAGAAGAAACAGGACGGTTTCCGGCACGTGATTATCCAGTCCGGCGTCCCTGCTTCCCTTCGAGTCGATGACCTCGTTCACTGCCTGGATAAATAATCCCGTCGTGAAGTTCTGCGGTTCCTTCTTAGCTACCGCCGCTGCCAGCAACCAAAGTTGTTCATGGACCTGTGATGCCTTTTGGTCGAGTTCATTTCGCAACTCCGGGTCCCAACTCCGGTGACTGGACTCGAGGCGGTTATCAACATACCGCCGGATCAAATTGACTGCCTCGCCCCTTTCCGGAGCAGGCAACAGCCGCGCTCGTAGAGCCGCCGTGCCGATGGCGTTGACTTCATTGACCAAGTCTTTTTTTCGTCCATCGTACCTCGAGATTGACGTGCCGATTGTGAAGCCGAGAAGCAGTCCCAATAGGGCGAGCGTTGCCGATTGAACGGCGCTGATCCGTGATTTCGCCGATTCGCTATTCTGGGATTGACGGCGGCGGCCAATTCGGTAGCCCGCTTCCGCGCCCCCCAATAGGAGAGCCAGCAGCAACACTGCGATCAGGGTTTCGGATTGGCTGTATAAAAATTCGCTCGACAAGCTCGCCTCATCTCATGCGGCCGATCAATTAAATATACCTCCCACCATACCATGAAGCTGAGTTTCACATGAGAGCCGGGATTTTCTTGCCATTACAGGAAATTGTCAAGGGGGAAAAAGGGGTCAGTCCGACCCCAAGCTGGCGCCCCCATAACTTTCCCAAACGCAACTTCCTGTCATTTTGCTATTGGTTCGCCTGAAACTTGAACGTCTGCTCGATCGGCACGTTGGATTTCGGCCCGAACCAGACGTCGAAGATCTTTGCCGCTTCGCCGGAGGCTTCCATATCGAGCAAGGCACGATCCACGGCGTTCTTCAGAGCGGTTTCGCCTTTCTTGATTCCAAAGCCGGCTTCCCTGCCCTTATTGAAGTCGGGAATGAAAAAGTAGCGCTCGGCGTCGTTTTCCTTCTTCAGATTGGTTCGGAGGACCAGATTGTCGGCGGCAAAGCCATCCAGCTTTTTCTCTTTGAGCCCTGAGAATGCGCCGGCATAGCTGTCTACGAAGACGATTTGGGCGGTCGGTATGACGTCCAGGATGTTCTTGTCGGCGGTCCGCCCCCTCAAAACGCCGATCTTGTGCCCTGCCAATTGCTTGACCGAAGTCACGCCCGACGCCTTGTCGACGATGATGACTTGCGGCGAGTAGAACATGGTGGCGCTGAAATCGACGTCTCGTTCGCGCTCCGGCGTGCGCGTGAAAGTGCTCGCCACCAGATCGACCTTGCCCTGCTGCAGCGCGGAAATGCGCTCCGTCTCGGCGATCGAAACCATCTCCAGCTTCACGCCGATTCGCTCCGCGACGCCGCGCACGAGATCGACGTCGTAGCCGACAGGCTCGCCGCTCGCCCGGCGAAAGGTGAAGGGCGGGATGGCGTCACTGATGCCGACCACCAGCTGGCCGCGCGCCTCTTGGCACTTCACTCGATCCACCTTAACCGCCAGAGGCTCCGGCGCTTTTCTTCGCGGCTGCGGTGGGGCAGGTTGTTGCCAAGCAAAGGTCGGAATTTGACAGATCGAAACCTTATCGGATACTCTCCGCCCCAAAACGACCATCGGGGGATCGGGTCACTCAAATCCATCGTGGAAGGAGACCACCGTGAAAACTCGAAGGCATGTCTATGCGCTCGCGATCATAACGGCGATCATTGCGGAAATCTGGAATCCTTTTTCACGCGAGGGTGACGCGCTCCGCGGGCAGGCGTCGCCGACGTCAACCAAGTTTCAAGTGGATCCTTTCTGGCCCAAGCCGCTGCCCGATGACTGGGTGACCGGGAATGTGGGCGGCACGTGCGTCGATTCGAATGACCATGTGTTCATCGTGAACCGGACCGCCGACCCGACCAACCTGACGAACCAGGAAAAAGAAGTTGGGAAACCCGCGCCGCCGGTGATCGAGTTCGACCCGGAGGGCAACGTTGTCAATTCCTGGGGGGATCCGAAGGTAGTACCCAGCGGCATTCACGACTGCCACTTCGATTACCAGGGCAATATATGGATAGGCGGCAACACTGACGCGATAGCCCAGAAGTATTCGCATGACGGCAAACTGCTGTTGCAGATCGGCACCAAAGGGAAATTCGACACGTCGGACGGCACGGAAAAGGGCACCGCGTTGAATTCGAGCCATACGTTGCTGAACAAGCCGTCGAGCTTCGCGGTCGATCCAGCCAACGGCGACGTGTACATCACCGACGGCTACGGCAACCGCCGCGTCGTGGTCTTCGATCGCAACGGGAACTACCTGCGCCAGTTTGGCCGGCAGGCCACAAAGGCCGAGAGCGACGCAGGCGTGGGCGGCGTGTTCCTGGGGATTGTGCACTGCCTGGCTCTCGGGAACGACGGTCTCCTATATATAGCTGACCGGGACGGCAAGCGCATCCAAGTTTTCGATAAGTTGGGCAACTTCAAGAAGAACATCTTTATTAAAAGAAGGAGAGCGGACCTTCCGGGCAACGGGGCGCCCTGGTGGATCCACTTCTCGCGGGACAAAGCCCAGAGATACATGTACGTCGCCGACGGCCTGGACGAGGTCATTTGGACTCTCGATCGCGAGAGCGGCCAGGCGCTGTCGGGTTTCGGCCGGCTCGGTCACATGGCCGGCGAGTTCACGTTCCTGCATACTATAGCAATGAATTCCAAGGGTGACTTGTTCATCGGTGAGACGGTCGGCGGTCGAAGGGTCCAAAAATTCAAGGCAGTGGGCAACTAACCTCGAAGGCACGGGAAAAAGCCGTGGTCGTGGTTCGTGTTCGCATCCCTTCCACGTTTCGAGAATTCTCAAAAGGTCGAAAGGTCGAAACAACGGTCGGCTCGATATCCGATCACTTCCACTCGTCGACTGAGACGGTCTTCTGGTAGGTGCAGCCCATGATCCGCCAGTATGGGTTGGTCTCGCCGCCGACCACGACCACGTGAATGTCCTTTCGAAGAAACATCTGGATCGGCTCATCCGGTGCCGCTTTGAGCCTCGTGGCCCACGGCTCTTCTCCGAACGTCGCCCGCGGGTAGATGTAGTTCTGGGCGAGCTGGTAGTCCCAGAACTCGCCGGCCGGCATGCGCGCGTTGTCATCGATCCAGGCGATCAGCTTCTCCTTGGCGTCGAAGCCGCCGCGGTCGATAAACATCCGCGCCGTGAGCGGGTCGAGCAGCAGCGTCGGCGGCGTGCGCGGATCCAATCCCCTGAGCATGTTACGGACGTGCTCGCGCCAATGCTTCTCGCGCAGCCCCAGCGAGAAGGCGGTCGAGCGGCAGCCGGTGAAGAGGCTGACGGCGCTCTCCGTCGGCTTGAAGCCGTGCTGGACATGGAAAGGCTCCCAGGGGCTCCGCTCCTCGTTCTCGCCGAACGTCGCGCTGCCGTAGGCGTAGCCGTTGCCCTGCGATCCCATGTAGGTGTGGCCCGGCACCGAACCGCCCTGGAGGTTCTGCGAAAGCAAGCCGTAGGCGCGCCCGATGGTGGCGTTGGCGTGGTTGTACGGGGCCATGGCGCCGGTCCCGCAGTTCATCCCGAGCTCGCTCCGGACCGGCCCGTTGACGACCGCCATGGACGCCATCGAGCTGGTCGAACTCCCTCGCGCGCTGACCCCGCTCGCCGCCAGCGCCAGGATCACCGGGAAATATTCCGGCTTGGCGCCGGCCATCACCGCGTTGACCGCGACCTTCTCGACCGTGTACTCCCAGTACTCGCGGAAGTCGGTGGGCCGCATGTGCCCGACCACTTCGTCCGGCTTGCGGCTCGTGCGGACGAGCATCGCCGCCACCCGCTCCTCGGTCGGAAGAATGATCGGAAGCTGATCGGTCCATTGGTTCTCTTGGAAGAGACGGTAGAGCTCCTCCTCGCTCGCCGGCTCGACCGACCGCGGCGTCGAGCGCTCGAAGGCGGTCTCCTTCAGCTCCTCTTCGCCGAACGGCGCGGTGAGCCCCTCGATCACCTCCTGCATCACGGGCCGGCCCGTGATCGGGTCGTTGCCGTCGACATAGGCGCGCAGCTCGCCGGGAGACTTGCCGATCACCGGCTGGGGCACGAACACCTGCCGCATGTGGGGCATGCCGTTGGCGCGCGCCACCGACCGCACCACCCACTGGAACACGGAAGTGTGCACGGCGACCGTCGGCACCCCGTACTCATGGTCGATCTTCATCCCGTGCGCGGCGACCGCCGGCGCGCAGGTGCTTCAGTGGCCGACGCCGATGATTGCAGCGTCGCCGTTGGCCTCGATCTCTTCCCAGGTCGCCGGATCGTCCTTCAGATAGACGCTCGAGATGCGCTTGAACACCGTTCTGACGCTCGGCATTCGGTCATGAAACCAGTTCTGTATCTCTTTGAGCAGGAGCTCCGAGTCGTCAAAACGGCAATCCACCAGGTAGATGGTCTTGTCGTCCAGCTGATCGAGCCGCGGCGCCAGGGAATGGTGGGCCACCTTCGGCGGGTAACCCATCGGGTTCAGCACGGTGATCTTGTCGCGTCCTGCCATGATAACCCTCCTCATCTCTTGCAACGGTCGTCTTACGCAACGGATAAGATATTCTGCGATGAGAGAGCTGTCAAACCTGAGCTGAGTCCGGGGTCAGGCCTTTCAATCGTCTAAAATCCACGCGGAGTCGCCTCCTGAGTCTTGAATTCCCACGTCTGACGCGGCTGTCGCCGCCATCAGTCCCATGGCCGCTAGCGTTTACCGTTA
Source organism: Deltaproteobacteria bacterium (assembly GCA_023250495.1). GTDB lineage: Bacteria > Desulfobacterota > Binatia > UBA9968 > UBA9968 > JAHFAP01. Next base: position 5,768 of record JAHFAP010000139.1, read on the forward strand.
GGAACGAGGAGTTCGGCGAGTTTTCTGGCGTCTTCGAGCGTGTCCAGATGTTGGATCGTCTCTTGGAACTCCTCAATGCGGGGAGGGGAGAGGACTCGCGAGGCCAGCAGACGAAATTTTTCGATGACCTCTGCCGGCGTCATGGGATGCTTATCGCTTCCCTGGGCGTGAAGCACTTTGACGCCGTAGCTCTTCCCGTCTCTGGTTTGGACCTCTAAAATCACGCCGTGGCGGCCCTCGTCTCCAAGGGCCTCAAGCTCAGGTTCTTCAACCACCTCGATCTTTTTCGTCGTACTCAGTACGTCCGCCCTGCGTATGGATTTCTCCGTCACTTGATCAACGAAGAAGTCCCGGTCGTGGAGCAACACCGCGACGCAGTAAAGGAGGTTCATTTGCGCTGTGGTCAGGCTGTTCGGGGAATAAGGCCAACCGACATGGAGCTTGGTGGCTCGGGTCGTGCGAATGGTGATTTTTTCGACGTTCTCCGCACTTACCTCAGGGTGCTCGCGGAGGATTTTTTTAAGCGCATCGATCGAAGTGTGATTGCTGCCGCAGCAAGGATAGGGTTTGAAGCCGACGTTCAGGGTCTCGAACTGTTCGCCCAGATCGCGGGTCAGGTGGGACAGGTTGGGCCTGTCGCAGAAAGTCGAGCAGAAGCCTCCGTAAGGCGCTTCGAGGATATCCTCGATTCCGGTAAATCCTTTGGAGGCAAGCAATGCCCCGTAGACACCTGCCTGTGAGGCCCGGCCTGGGTGCATGCGCTTTACCATCGAGGCTTGTTGTGCAGCCATAAGGCCGGCGGCCTGAGTGCCAGCGATTCCCAGCGTGTGGAGTGTCTTTAACGGGTCAAGTCCGAGCATTTTTGCCGCCGCGGCTCCGGCGGCGAAGGTCCCTGAGGTTGCCGTGGGGTGAAAACCGCGGCGCAACTGGGACGCGCCTCCGGTCATGGCCACGCGGCAGCCCACCTCGTAACCGGCAACTATGGCTGTAAGCAATCTCTTGCCGTTGGTCGCGCCACCATGGCGTACCAGCGCATCTGCGGCCGGTATCGCTTCCGCGCCCGGGTGGATTACGCCGACGCTGTGAAGGTCATCCATTTCAAAACTATGAATTAGCGTGCCGTTGGCCAGGGGCGCGCTCGTGCTCGGAACCTCCGCGCCATCGCCCCAGAGAAGAGCCCCCTTGCCCGCGCCCAGCTCCTTGGCGAAGTCTGTGACGATTTTCCCCCAGGGAAGCGTCGAGCCGAAAAGGGCGCATCCGAGAGAATCGAGCAGGCAAAGCTTTACGTGGGAGATGACTTCTTCGGGAATATCCCCGTAGGAAAGCGACGATACAAACTCGGCAAGCGCGCGGGTGGGCGGGACCTCCAGGCTCTGGCTCTTCAACATGGCGGTACGATGAAGCGGATAGATTTTACCCATCCTCTATTGTATAGGTGGTCATGTCAAGGCCGAGGAAAAGGGTGAGGGAGGAAAAATGAAAATGAACAAAAAGCCCTCATGGTCTTTTTTTACAGTTATACTTTCCATCATCGCATCTCCCCATCTCAGCTCCGCGCAGACTGCCGGAGAGATCCTCAAGCAGTACGAAGGGCTAAACCCGAAGCAGCGTCAAGAAAAGCTCGTTGAAGGCGCCCGGAAAGAAGGATCGGCGGTCATTTACAGTTTTACCGCGGTCGATCAGCTCACGCCTTTGCTTGAAGAGTTCCACAAGAAATACCCGTTTATCAAACCGGAGCACTACAGGGGCAACGCCTCCGGTGTTTTCAACAAGTTCACCACCGAGGCGCGCGCCGGCCGGACCCTGGCCGATGTCCTCGATATCTCTGCGGGCGAAGCCTATACGCTGCGCCAGATGGGACTCATCGATGCTTATCTCTCGCCCTCGCGAGAAGGGATTCCAAAGGACTTTCTGGACGAGGGAGGGTATTGGGCCGCGCATTACCATTTTGTCATCGCCTTAGGCTTCAATACGAAAGCCATCAACTCCTCAGAGGCGCCGAGAAGCTACGCGGAGCTGCTCAACCCGAAGTGGAGAGGGCGCTTCTCGCTCGATCCTGCCGACCAAGATCTTTTTGGCGCGCTGCTGCCGTATTGGGGGAAAGAGAAGGCGCTTCAGTATTTCAAGAGCCTCGCGAAACTCGAGCCCCGAATGGTCACCGGCCACACGCAGCAGGCCAATCTCGTCGGATCGGGCGAGATTCAGATGGCTCCGTGGCTTTACGGCTATCGCCCGCTTCAATTAAAGGACGAGGGGGCTCCTGTTGAGGTGTTTCTCTTTGAGCCCGTTCTCACCAACCCCGCTTACCTCCTGCTGGCGAAGAATGCCCCTCGCCCTCACGCGGCGGCGCTGCTGATCGATTGGGCTTTGTCTCCTGACGGAGGGATGAAGTTTTTTGCCGAGAAATTCGGTCGAACGCCTACCCGGTCCGGACTCAAGGAGAGGTTCCCTCAACTTCGGGTGGAAAAATATCTCGTCGTCAAACCTGAGGTCGTGGGCCCAAACTTCAAAGAGTTCACCAAGATCTACAACGAGATCTTTGCCATCGGTAAGTAGCGGGGCAAGCCCCGCTATAATATCGCTTCGACGTTTCGAGGATTCCCGAAATGCCGAAATGGCTTGGAGGAGGAAATGGGGTGGCCTCTTTCCTTACGATCTTCGAGCCATAAGGTCGTCGGGGTCGCCTGTTGAATCTTG
>JAHFAP010000140.1 GCA_023250495.1 Deltaproteobacteria bacterium
AAAATACTCTCGATCGGCAAGATTCAGGGGGGCTTGAAAGGGCAGGGCGCTGCAGATTACGTCTCCATTAAGGCCGATCGCCCCGAAGTTACTGTACCTTGGATTTTGTTTTAGCTGATCGGCGAGAAAGGCGGAGCAGATCATCGGATCGAGTTGTTCTACCTGGGGTTGTTGCGCGAGTTCACTTAGGAGTTGGCGGGCTTCGTTGATCAAGCGGCGTTGCTCCGTTACGGCTTGGCGGGCAATCTTCAGGGCACTTTCTCCCGCCTGAGCAGATCCTTGTAGGCGCTCTTCCCAGGCCATATAAAGGATCAACCCTAAAGAGGGGATGATGACCAGGAGGACTAAAAGCAGCAGGCGGGCGCGCAGGCTCGAAAAAGAAAATCGAGGCATGATTTTAGCTCTCAGCTATCAGTTATCAGCTTTCAGCGATCAGCTTCCTCCCGCCCTTCCGACTAAGAGCACACTGCGCTCTTACAGGCCTCAAAAAAACGTAAAACCCGACCGGAGTGATCCAGTCGGGCTCATCGTTGATCGTCACGGCTGTGACCCACATAGGCCCGGCGGAATCAGACCAACTCACTATGGCGTTAACGCAAGAAAATTATCGTACTTATAACCAGGAGTTGTCAAGGCGGCGCAACGCGGGGAAAGCGCGGCAGTATCAGTGCTCAGCGACATGGACGTAGCCGTCCATCAAGAGACGAGCGGGACAAAATTCTTCCTGACGAATCTTGGAGACGAGGACACTTCTAGATGTGCTTCATCGAGAACCAGCGTGACGCTTTGGGAAAGGCTTGGCTTCCGGGCGAAGCACGACACGTTGGAGGCGCAGCTTTCGGACCAGAGCCCGCGCCTTGCGGCTTGGTCCTGAGAAGAGCGTCTCCAGCGATTTGCCTCTTCCGCGCTTGTACTTTTTCTCCCTTACCTCATGGATCCAACGCAGGGAGTCGCTTTCCCATCTCTCACTCATAGAGCACCTCTTCGGGGGATATGATATCGATCTGGGGGTATCCTAATCGTACGTTCACCGAATGAAAGAGCCGTTTTCTACGCAAATTAACAAGGTGCTTAAAGTTCCAGGAGACAAGAGCGTCAACTGCCGCGACTGATGCCACGCCCACATGTCGCGCGTCGTCACGGAATCTCAGCGGCACGACGCGTGACGCAACATAGGCCTCGGCCAGCCTCAAGCTCTCTGGGGATTCAGACAGTACCCGGGGCCGCACTTCACGCAGGACTTGTTCCAGAGAGGGCCTGAGGCGTAGAGGCGCCCCAGCGACTTCGTCAAGGACCACGTCGGAGATATAGAGGCTATCCCCTCGCTGATCTGTCGCTCGGAAAAACATCTTCGTCCTCTCGATCCGACCAGGCGGTTCGAGATCAAAGAAAGCCCCAAAGACCGAGGTATCTAGATAAAGCCGCATCTACTATGAATTTTATGCGATAGAGCCCAGCCGGGCAAGGGCTTTCTTTCGTCGGCGTCTTCTTCTCTTTCCTCAACCTCTGTGCTAGCAGAATCCCGTATGGCAGATCTCAGGCAACTCAGCCGGAGCGTTATCCAGTGCCAGAAATGTCCCCGTCTTGTCCGTTGGCGGGAGCAGGTGGCGAAAGAGCCACCGCGTCGCTATCACGGCGAGATGTACTGGGCGAAGCCGCTGCCGGGATTCGGCGATCCCAAGGCGCGTCTCCTCATCGTCGGCTTGGCGCCGGCCGCGCATGGAGGGAATCGCACAGGGAGAATCTTCACCGGCGACCGCAGCGGTGACTGGCTCTACGGGACACTTCACCTCTTTGGCTTTTCCAATCAGCCGACTTCAGTTCATTGCGACGATGGATTGGAGCTCAGAGATTGCTACATAACGGCGGCCGTGCGCTGCGCCCCTCCGGCCAACAAGCCTTCCAGAACTGAATTTGAGAGGTGCCGCCCGTATCTGGTGGAAGAGCTGCGGCTTTTGAAGCACGTGCGCGTGGTCGTTGCGCTCGGTAAGATCGCCTTTGACTCGTTTCTCAAGGCGTACCAGGAAAACGGCAGCACTATCCCAAAGCCCCGCCCCCAGTTCCGCCACGGCGGAGTCGCGCGGTTGGCGGAGGATTTAACTCTCGTTGCGTCGTACCATCCCAGCCAGCAGAATACCTTTACCGGAAAGTTGACGAAGAAGATGTTTGATGAAATCTTTGAAAAAGCGCGAGGGCTGATACGCTAGCCTTTAGCTTTCAGCCCAGATCGAATTCCCTCACCCAACCCTCTCCCTGAGGGAGAGGGCAAGAGTGAGGGTTGGCTGATTGCTGACGGATTCTTAGCTGATAGCTTCATTGAAACGTGTTATAACGATCACGCAGATGGACACCACCCGAGAACAGCTCTATCGCGAGATCGGCACCGAGCTTAAAAAGAGCCTCGAAGGCGACGTACGCTTTGACCGCTATTCGCGCCTGCTCTATTCCACCGATGCCTCGATCTACGAGATCGAGCCTATCGGCGTCGTGATCCCGCGCCATAAAGGAGACGTGCAGGCGGCGATGGAGGTGGCCAACCGCTATCACGTTCCCGTCCTCCCTCGCGGCGGCGGGACCGCGCTGGCGGGCCAGACCGTGGGCCATGCGATCGTGCTGGATTTTTCCAAGTACATGAACCGCGTCCTCGAGGTCAACACGGAGGAGATGTGGTGCCGGGTAGAGCCGGGGCTGGTCCAGGATGAGCTGAATGCTTATGCAAGGCCGATGGGGCTCCAATTCGGCCCGGACACTTCCACGTCGAACCGGGCCACTATCGGCGGGATGATCGGCAACAACTCCGCCGGCGCTCACTCGCTTACGTATGGGAAGACCCTCGATCACGTTTTGGAGCTGACGGTCCTGCTCTCCGACGGGAGCGAAGTGGCGCTGAAAGATCTTGCTCCGGAGGCGCTCGCCGCCAAGGCCGGGGAAATTAGTCTGGAGGGGCGGATCTGCCACGAAGTGCAGCGGCTGGCGACTCAACATCGGGAGGAAATCCTGGCGCGCTACCCCAAGATCATGCGCCGGGTCTCCGGCTACAATCTCGATGAGTTCGTCAAGCCGCAGCCTTTCAACCTCTCGCGCATGGTGGTCGGCTCCGAAGGGACCTTGGCCTGCGTCGTGGAAGCCAAGATGCGCTTGGTCCCAAAACCGAAATGGACGGCGCTCGACGTCATTCACTTTCAGGATGACATGGAGGCGCTGGCAGCGTCCCATGCGATTTTGGAAACCGCGCCGTACGCTCTTGAGTCGACCGATAAGATGATCCTCGACCTTGCCCGGGGCAACATCGTGCAATCCAGGCGGCTGGGGTTCGTCCAGGGAAATCCAAATTCCCTGCTCATGGTCGAGTACGCCGGCGACACCGAAGAAGAGGTGAAAGAACAAGTTTACAAACTCGAAAGGCTACGCAAATCTCATGGCATCGGCTACGCTGCCAGTTTGGCTTTCAAGCCGGAGGAGGTGCGCGCCATTTGGGGCGTCCGGAAGGCGGGCCTGGGTTTGCTGCTTGGCACCAAGGGCGACAAGAAGCCCATTGCCTTTGTTGAAGACACCGCTGTTGAGCCGGCCAAGCTGCCGGAATTCATCAAGCGTTTCAGAGAGATTCTCACGGCTCACAACGCTATTGCCGGCTACTACGGCCACTGCTCGGTCGGCTGCATGCACATCCGCCCGTTCATCAATCTCAAAGAAGAAAGCGAAGTCAAAAAGATGACGGCCATTGCGGATGAGATTTCAGATCTCGTGCTGGAGTTTCACGGGGCGCTTTCGGGAGAGCACGGCGACGGTTTGTCCCGCAGCCACTTCAACGAGAAGCTCTACGGCCCCGCGCTCTATGATGCATTCCGGCGGGTCAAGCACGCCTTCGATCCCAGAAACCTCATGAATCCCGGCAAAATCGTGGACGCGCCGGCGATGACCGAATCGCTGCGCATCGGACCAGAGTATAAAACCTGGCAGCCGCAGACGCTGCTGGACTTCAGCTCCCAGGGCGGCTTCGCCGCGGCGGTGGAGATGTGCAGCGGCATGGGGGAGTGCCGCAAAAAACTCGAAGGGACGATGTGCCCCTCGTACATGGCGACGCTGGACGAGGAGCATTCCACGCGCGGACGGGCCAACGCTCTGCGCGCGGTGCTCTCGGGAAAAGTCCCGAAGGAGGAGTTCACCGGCAAGCGCCTCTATGAGGTCCTGGATCTCTGTCTGGAGTGCAAAGCGTGCAAGGCGGAGTGCCCTTCCAACGTGGACATGGCAAAGCTCAAGTACGAGTTTCTCCACCATTACCATAAGGCCAACGGCCTGCCGCTGCGCAACCTGTTGTTCGGCGGGATCGAGCAGTTGAATCGCTGGGGCTCGCGCCTTGCGCCGCTCTCCAACTGGATTGCGAAGTCCGCGCTGAGCCGCCGGCTCCTGGAATGGGTGGCCGGAATCGATTCCAGGCGTCCGCTGCCGCCGTTCGCCGGCGAGACCTTCGAGGATTGGTTCCATAGCCACCGCTTCGAGGGCAGGGAGACGAAAGGACAGCTCCTGCTCTTCTACGACACATTTAACAATTTCAACACGCCCTCGGTCGCCGTCTCCGCCACGCGCCTTTTGGAGCGCGCGGGCTATCGCGTCACGCTGGCGGAGAAAAGATGCTGCGGCCGCCCGATGATCTCCAAGGGCATGCTCGAACAGGCGCGCGACCATGCCGCCTGGAACGTCGAGCGTCTTTTCCCCCACGCGCGCCGGGACGTTGCCATCGTCGGCCTTGAGCCTTCCTGCCTGCTCACGCTGAGAGATGAATATCCCGAGCTGTTGCGCAGCCAGGAAGCGAAGGTCGTGGCGCGGCAGAGTTTTCTCCTGGAGGAATTTCTTCTGCGGGAGCGGGATGCGGGACGGCTCTCGCTCGATTTTGCAAAGACCGAAGGCAAGGCGCTCCTCCACGGCCACTGTCATCAGAAGGCGCTGGTCGGCACCGCGCCGACAGTCGAAGTCCTGCGCTGGGCCGGATACGCGGTGAATGAAGTCGATTCCGGCTGCTGCGGCATGGCCGGCTCCTTCGGCTTTGAGAAGGAGCACTATGATCTCTCCCTGGCTATCGCCAAACGCCGCCTCGTGCCGGCGGTCGAGGCCGCGGGCGAGGACGTGGAAATCGTCGCCTCTGGAATCTCCTGCCGCCAACAAATCGAGCACCTCACCGGCCGCAAAGCGAAACATCCGGCGGAACTGCTATGGGATAAGCTAGAGAAAAGTGCCGAGTAACAAGGACTGACGACTGAGCCTCAAGGGGAAGACGCCATGAACACTGTAAATCGCGATCTTACGATGGAAAGGGATGGCACCGCTGGATACATAGCGCATCCAGTGCGCGGCGGGCGCGGACCCGGGCTGTTGATCGTCCACCATCACTATGGAGTCACGGGGCACCTTAAAAGCTTTGCGTGCAACCTCGCCCAGCTCGGATACACGACGGTGATACCCGATCTCTACCAATTGCTCGGCGCCTCAGAGCCGTTCAATGTCCACACCGGATCCGAGTTGCAGGCCAAAACGACGGATGCGCAATTCGTGCAGGTCATTGATCGAGGCTGGCGGTATCTCCTGGGCTGGAGCGATGTGGATCAGGCGCGCGTCGGCGTTGTCGGATTTTGTATGGGAGGGCGCATCGGCATTCACTTTGTGGCCGCTACTCCGTCGGTGCGCGCCTTCGTTGGTTACTACCCGTCCGTGCGCGACGAACAGCCAAGCGAGCATCGCCCGCGCCATCCCTGCGATGCGGCGCGCGAGTTCAAATGTCCATCTCTCATCTACTACGGAGCGAAAGATCACGTCGCTCCGGTTCACATTCAGGAGCGATTGTGGAAAAGCTTTGCCGAGAACGGCCAGCAACTCGAATGGCATTTCTTCCCGCATGCCGGGCACGGATTTGCTCTGGCAGACGGAGATTGCTACGACCCGAATCTTGCGAGTCTCGTATGGCCGCTGAGCGCTGATTTCTTGGCCCGGGAGCTGCAAGACGCGGCAGAAGATAGAAGGTAGTTGTGGCTGCGGCGCTCGCCGACGCGAAATCCAAGGTTAAGGATTGGGCAGAGAAGCACCGCCACGCGGTGCTCTACGATGACGAGAATTCCATACTTCTGGACGTAGCCTCTGGGAGAACAGTTCAGCTTCCATGGCGCGACTTCAAGGCGTTCGAAGAGAAGGTTCATCCGGAAACTAAAGATGCCTATCTGGTCGTCCTTTTCGAAGATGGTCATCAGATCGCCCTGGTCGATCCCGGAGGCGTGGCCTTCGAGCCGTCCACGGTTAACACCGGACCATTGCGCGACCTTCCGCCGGTCGCTTGCCTCAAGGATTTTCAAACCCTCAAGCAGCGCGTGGATCACTATCTTCACGCGCATCAGGAGGAAGCGCCGCCCAAAGAGTGTCTCGATCTCATAATGATCTGCATCGCCATTCTTGACGGCGCCCGCGCCATGGGGTTTGATGTAGGCGATCTCGAAGGGGAGTTAGACAAATCTTTGCGCGAGCTGGAGCGGAGAACTTCCAAATAGAGCTTCCATAGAAGGAGGGATTTTATGAACAGCGAGGAATTTGTCCAGGAGATGCTGGAGCCGATCCATGCGTTCTGCCGCACTCTCGATGCGCAACCCCCGGCTTACAGTTACATACCGCTAAAGAGCGACGAAGAGCGGATCCGCGTGATGAAGAGCCGTCTCTTCAACGAGCTTAGGGCGGCGGATCTGTTCGGCACCTGGCTTAAAACGACCCCGGAGTTGGACGTTAAGGCGACCATGGCCGAGTCGGCGCACGAAGAGATGACCCACGCGCAGCTCTTGTCAAAAAGAATTCAAGAGCTCGGTCATGATCCCTTCGACTACAAACCTCTGCCGGCGCAGATCGCGATGTTCAACGCGATGGAAGGGCTCTTGGATACCTGTGAGCGCATCGCCGGCCTCTCGCTTGCGGGAGAGACCGTAGCGAACTATCTGATTCAGATGTGCTTAAAATCGCCTGCTGTGCCGGAATGGATCAAGCAGCCCTATCGCCGGATCACCGAGGATGAAGAAGGGCATGGGAGCATTCCGCAGCAGTTCCTCAAGCGCTATGCTGTCACGCCGGAGCGGCAGGATCGGGTGCGCCGGGCCGTGGCTATGCGTATGGTGCTATTCCCTGAATATCTTGCCAGCCTGGATCGCTGGGCGATGGGGAAAGCGGCGTGGTAGGATCAGGTGGGCGTCGTCAAGGCTTTGCGCTGTCCAAGATGCAGATGGGAGTCTCCCTCGTGGACGACGTTTCGATGCTTCTCCTGCAGCGCTGTATTGGAAGCCATTCTCGGGATCGAAAATCTGCCGGCTTCTGAGCTTTCGGAGGTTCGCAAGAGAAGAGATTCCACAATCTGGCGCTGGTTCGAGTTTTTCCCGGTTGAAGATCGCGCGGCGATTGTCTCCTTGGACGAGGGCTACACGCCGCTCGTTCATTCCTCCAGACTCTCAGAAAAATTGGGCCTTACCCGGCTCTATCTTAAAAACGACACTCTCCTGCCGACAGGCTCCCTGAAGGATCGGAGCAACGCCGTAGGGTTGTCGAGAGCGAGAGAGTTGGGCTTCGAGATCGCGGCTGTCATCTCGACGGGAAACGCGGCTGCCTCGGTCGCCGCCTATGCGGCGGCCGCTGGTTTAAAGAGTGTAGTCATGGTTCCCGAAGGGACCTCCGCGTCGAAGGTGCTGCAGGCTAGCGCGTATGGCGCGACCGTAGTGGTGGTTCATGGAAGCTTCGACCGTGAAGTCGCTGGCCTTTATAAGGAGGCCCTCCGAGAGTTCGGCTGGTACGATTGCCTTTCGAGCAATCCATACCGTAACGAAGGAAAAAAATCTTACGCCTACGAGATGCTTGATCAACTGGGCGGCGAAATGCCGGGCTGGGTCATCCATCCCACGGCGGGTGGGACCGGGATTTGCGCGATGTGGAAAGGATACAACGAGCTTTGGAAGCTCGGCTGGATCAAAAAACTTCCGCGCTTGGTCGCAGCTCAGAGCGAGGCCGCGGCACCCATCGTTCTCTCCTTGGAAAAAGGGCTGGCCGAAGTCGAGCCGGTCGTGGCAAGGGACACAGTCGCAGAAAGCATCCAGGTGGGGAATCCTGCCTCTTTAGGGTGGCGAACGCTGGAGGCGATCCGGGCTTCCAAAGGGACGGCTGCGGCGCTCAGCGATGACGAAATCCTAGAAGCTCAATCTCTGCTAGCCCGATTTGCCGGAATCTTTGCTGAGCCTGCGGGAGCGATCTCGGTCGCTGCAGCTTGGAAGCTGAGACAACAAAGCGTGATTCAGCAGGATGAGCTGGTTGTCTGCAACATCACAGGCCATGGACTTAAGCAGCCCTCCGCTATTCGAGTTTCAGAACAGGAGCTGCGTCCGATCCAGCCGACACTTCAGTCTCTGCGGGATC
>JAHFAP010000141.1:0-3617 GCA_023250495.1 Deltaproteobacteria bacterium
ACTCGATCCAGGCTGCCCAAGGCCGCCTTGATGATCGCGAGGTGGTTGAGGGCGCAATGGCGCGCCATCTCATAGGCCTGCTCAAGCGTGACCGCGTCGCCCACCTTGCCGACATACTTCGGCGGCTGTCCGTTCAAGCGGCCTATGTTTCCTCCGACAAATAGGAGGTCGCCGACCTTTACATGGCTGATGTAGTTCGCCGCCGGCTTCGGAGCCTGAGGCAGCTCCAAACCAAGAGCGGTCAGCTTCTGCTCGGTCTTGTCTCGCGCATGGACTCTCTTCTTTGGCGGCATGATTGCGCTCCTTTGATCCGAGGGCAAGGATGAAACGGATCATAATCGAAGGCGACGGCAGATGACAAACGCGAGCGTGGGATCAAGGCTTGAGGATGATAACGGTGGTGCCTGTGACAATGCTGAGGATGCCGAGGATGGTCAGGACGTTGATCCGCTCCACGTCGCGCAAAAAGATCGCCGCGCCGAGCAATGCCCACAACGGATAGGTCGCCGCGATCGGCGCCACAACGGACACGGCCCCCACGCTTAACGCCGTAAGGATGAACAGGATGGATAGAGTCTCAGCCACGCCCGTCACGAGAAATGGCCAGATGGCCCCGCGATTCCAGGTCAGCCGATCGCTGCCCGGAGATATCACGAGGTAACCCAGAAAAGAGAGCAGAGAAACGCTGCCCATGAGCGCCGCAAAAAAGAGCGGCTCATTGGAAAGAGAGAGGGCGTAGCGCCGGATCGGATGGTTCATTCCGGTCAGGCAGGCCGCGGCGAGAGGAAGGAGCAGGTGCCACCAGCGGAAAGTGGGAATCTGCTTCTCGGCCCTCCAGGAGAGCAGAATGATTCCGCCAACCACCAGCAGCGTTCCCGCGACCACCGCGAGGCCAGGCTTCTCATGGAGAGCGACGACCGCGATGATGGTGGCGATCAGCGGACTGATCGCCTGCAGGGCGCTGCTGCGCGAGGCGCCGATCTTGTGCACGCCCGTGTAGGCGAAGATCCTGACGCCGAACTGTGTGACCCCGACGATAACGAACAGGAGTACGGCGGTGAGCGAGACTTCGGGAATTCCTCCAGTCAGAAAGACTGCGGACCAGAGGAGGACGTTCTGCGTGACGACCGAAACGCAGGTAACAGTCGCGGGAGTGGAATAGTTGAGTCCGCGCCGCGCCGAGACTAAGGCCGTGGCATAAGAAATGGAGGTCAACAGCGCGATTAGTTGAGGCGGCATGAAGCAGACGCCGATGCGAGCCTGCCACCGTCAAGGAGAGCGACAAAGCCGGTCAAGCCAGCTCCTTGATGAAGTCGGATAGCCGCTCGCCGATCATGATCGCCGTGAGGTTGGTGTTGGCGTGAGTGACCGTCGGCATGATCGAGGCGTCGCCGATCCATAGATTGGAGATTCCATGCACGCGCAGCCGCTCGTCCACCACGGTCATCTTGTTCGAGACCGGACCCATCATGCAGGCGCCGACGCCGTGGTGATAGCTGTCGTAGGTCGAGCGGGCGAATTTGGCCCAATCCTCTCCTGCCGCGGGCTGCAGCAGCGGGCCGTAAAACTCTTTGGCCGGCCCGCTCTGGACCAGAGAGGAGATGAACTCCATCGCCGAGAGCATGGCGCGGACGTCGCCGGGATCTTCGAGCATGCGCGGATCGATCGCCGGCAGCTCGTGCGGATCGGAGCTTTTAAGCTGCAGCCGGCCGCGGCTACGCTGCTCGAGCAGGTGGGCCGACACCGGAAGCATGCGCTTGATTCCCGCAACCTCGGTCGGCGGCCGCATGACGATATGAAAATTTCCGCAGCCCGCGCTCGGATCGCTCTTGATGACGAGGCGAAAGCGCGGCACGATCCAATCCTCCTGGAAGCTCTTCGTCGCTTCAAAAGTCATGTAGACCACGGCGTGGTCCTGATAGTTTTCGCCGACTCCTTCTAAAGCATGAACGACACGAATTCCGTGGCGCTTCAGCTCCGCCGCCGGGCCGATGCCGGAGAGCATGAGGATTTGCGGAGTATGGTAGACGCCGGCGCTGAGCACGACCTGATCCGCCAAAGCTGTGTGGAGCTGGCCCTGTTTTTCATAGACGACACCTTCGGCCTTCAACCCGGCCAGCTTCAGCGCCGCCACCTGAGCGTCAGCGATGATCGTAAGATTCGGCCGCGCGCGCGCCGGATTCAAATAGGCCACGACAGTGGACTGGCGCTTGCCGTCCTTGATGTTGTACGGAGCGAGACAGACACCCAGCGGATCGGGAGTATTGATATCACGGCAAAGCGGAAGTCCCATGCCCACGGCGCTGTCGATGAACGCTTGCCCCGGGCGAGAGGTCGGGTCGCCGAAAAAAAAGGGCCGCTTGATGTAGAGCGGGCCATCGCGTCCGTGAAGCGGGCTGTCCGGATAATCCTGGTCCGACTCGATCCGCTTGAGCACCGGCAGCATGCTCTCGTAGGACCAGCCGGGATTGCCTGATCGGACCCAGGTGTCGAGGTCGAATTTGGTCGGGCGCAAGACGGACATGACGTTGACTGAAGAGCCTCCGCCCATGATCCTTCCCGCCAGAGAGTAGAAGACGCTGCGGTCCAGGTTTCTCTCCGTGGGATACATCGCGACGTAGGGAGACTCCAACAGCAGCCGCACCTGCTTGGACGCGTCGGCCACGATGTCCGGAATCGGCTCAGGATCAGGGCCAGCCTCGAGCAGCAGCACCTTCCGCTTTGGGTCCTCAGATAGCCGCGCGGCCGCCGCGCAGCCCGCGGAGCCGCCGCCGACAATGATCACGTCATAGGAATCCATGTCCTCGCTCCGCTCGGAATCTCAGATCTCAAATCTCAGATTTGAATTCAAAACTCAAAATTCAACATTCAAAATTTTACTCTTCGAGTTTCGTTCGAAGTCGCCGCGCGAATTCCTCAAGCATCAGCGCGCTGGTTGCGCGCAGCACCATGTCGCCGAGAATGGCGAGCCTGCCTTTGATCTCAATGTCGGCGTGATAACCCAATTCCGTGCGCTTTTCAATCACCTCCGTCAGCTTCACGGTCAACTTCGCGCTGACGGCGCTCCGCGTGACGGAGTCGGTGCCGTCGGTTTGGACGACCATCTCGCTGGCCGGCGTGCTCTCTAGAATCGTCGAGCGGAAAGTGAACTTCCCGGAGATCGGGCCGACGGTCGCGCTGACGACGCCGTCGAAGGTGCGCTCGTCGATTTGCGTGACCTGCTCCAGGCCGGGCAGGCACGAGGCGAACTGGTTGATGTCCATCAAGAATTCCCACGCTTCAGCCGGCGAAACGCCCACGTCAAATTTTCCTTCCAGTTTCATCTATTCATCTTTTCGCTTTCATCCTTTCGCTAGATAGAGCCGCGCGCACTCCTCGCTGCAGAAGTAGTGGCCGCCGCGGAACATCGCCTCGCTCTTGGGCACGTAGCTCTGGCACTGAGGGTCCAGGACCATCTCTTCGGCCAGGGTCGCATCGTCGCGCGCGCGAAGATTGCGCGGTCGCTTGCGTGAGGAAAGGTAGAGGCGGACCAGGGAGTAAAAGAGGTAAAACAGGAGGAAGCCAAGTAAAAGCCTCAGAACCAACGGAGGCGCCTTTCGGTGTCTTTCGCCCGGGAC
>JAHFAP010000141.1:3717-8422 GCA_023250495.1 Deltaproteobacteria bacterium
CGCTTATCATCCTTGACGCTTACCAGCAGCTCCGAGATTGTGACTTGCAAGACCGGATGGACAACCTGGGGCGCGAGCTCGCTCAGGGGGATCAGCGCAAACTTCCGCTGGTGCATTTCCGGGTGAGGGATCTTGAGGCTCTTCTTGTTCATGATCAGCGAATTGTAAAGCAGGATGTCGAGATCGATGATGCGCGCCCCCCAGCGTTTGCGCACTTTCTTGCGCCCCATCGCCCGCTCGATATTCTTGCACTTCTTGAGCAGCAATTCGGGCTTTAGCTCAGTTTCTATTTCGATGACTCCGTTGACGTACCACTCCTTGGAGTCGCCCAACGGCTGGCTTTCGTAAAGGGAGGATTCCTTGAT
This sequence comes from Deltaproteobacteria bacterium, assembly GCA_023250495.1. Taxonomy (GTDB): domain Bacteria; phylum Desulfobacterota; class Binatia; order UBA9968; family UBA9968; genus JAHFAP01. Next base: position 4,083 of record JAHFAP010000141.1, read on the forward strand.
GATTCTGGTCTTGGGAACCTTGGCGATTCGAACCAAGGCCTCAAGGTAATTCTCCTTTTTCTTGCCCAGGTTGGAGCCGACGCCTATGTACACCTGATGGGGCATTTTCCTTCGAAGTTAAGCTTACGGCGAAGTAATTTTGGATTTTAGATTTTTGATTTTAGATTAATCCAAAATCGGCAATCCAAAATCTAAAATGAAAGAATTCAGCGCTCATCCATCATTACTCACACCTAGATCTTTATGCGCTGAATTCTGTCAGCGACCTCCTTTAAGCGTCGTTTGTCCACACACAGGGTAAAGCGAACGTAGCCCTCGCCGGGCTCGCCAAATCCGTTGCCCGGGGTGATGACCACGCCGGTCAGATCGAGCAGCCTGGTCGTGAACTCCGCCGAGGTCAGTCCCTTTGGAACGGAAACCCAGACGTAGAAGGTCGCGCGCGGTTTTTCACAATCGAGCCCCGCGGCCCGGAGTCCGTCCACCAAGATATCCCTTCTTTCCTGATAAACCCTTCTTGACGGCTCGACGATCTTATCGCCGAGGCGCAAAGCCTCGATCGCCGCCTCCTGAACGGCCTGAAAGATTCCGGAATCCACGTTCGACTTGACCTGCGCGAGGCCGGAGACGAGGTCTTGATTGCCCACGGCCATGCCGACGCGCCAGCCGGTCATGTTGAAAGTCTTGGAGAGAGAGTGAAATTCGATCCCGACCTCTCTGGCCCCGTCGACCTGAAGGAAGCTCATCGGGCGAAACCCGTCAAAGCCCATCTCCGTGTAGGCCGCGTCGTGGCAGACGATGATGTTATGGCGGTGCGCGAACTCCACCACGCGGGTGAAGAACTCTTTTTCCGCCACTGCCGCCGTGGGGTTGTTGGGGTAATTGATCCACAGCATCTTGGCCTGGCGCGCAACCTCGTGCGGAATCGCATCCAGGTCGGGCAGAAAAAGATTCTCCTTCGTGAGCGGGAGGAAATAATTTCTTCCGCCGTTGAATATAGTCCCAATGTGGTAGACGGGATAGCACGGGCTCGCTACCAGGACCAAATCTCCGGGATCGACGAAAGCGGCCGCCATGTTGGCGATGCCCTCTTTGGAGCCAATCAGCGAGACGACCTCTTTTTCCGGATCGAGCTTGACGCCGAAGCGGCTCTGATACCAATCCGAGACCGCCTGACGATACGCGATCATGCCGATGCTGCTTGGGTAGCGATGGTTGACCGGCCTGCTGGCGCCTTCGACCAGCTTCTCGACGATCGGTGCCGGCGTCGGAATATCGGGATCGCCCACTCCTAGATCGATCAGGTCCACGCCGCGCGCCAGCGCCTGTCTTTTTCTGCGGTCGATCTCGGTGAAAAGATAGGGAGGCAACTCGCTGATTCTCTTGGCTTTTTTTATAGCGATGGTCAACTTCTCTAACCCTTTCCGTAAACAAAATCGCCCCCTTTTACCTGTTTTTTGCGCGTTTGACAACTGTTTAAAGCGTAGGTGCCGTGAGTGGACCGACGATTTTGCCGGTTTTCGAGGTCTGCGTCACCGGACCATATGTGTAAATCATCGTCGTGCTCACACCTCCTTGTAAACCCTTCTTGACAAGATGTTTGCCGCGCTATAGAAGCGGATCATATGTCTAATCTAGTCGACCGTGCCATCCGGGCTGCTAAGCTGGACGTGACCCTTTACGAAGAGGTCGAGGTGGATCAGACCGCTTTAGGACAGGCCTCAGCCGTTGTGCTGCTTTCCAGTGTGGCGGCGGGAATTGGCAGCGCTCTCCAGGGGGGAGTCGGTGGACTTTTCCTTGGGGCCATCGCGGCACTCATTGGGTGGTATGTGTGGGCCTATCTCACCTATCTCATCGGCACGAGGCTTCTTCCCGAACCCCAAACTGAGGCCGATATCGGACAGCTCCTTCGCACCACAGGGTTTTCCAGCTCTCCAGGTTTAATCCGCGTCCTGGGCATCATTCCAGGGCTTACGGCAGTTGTCTTTCTCGTAGCTTCCATCTGGATGCTGGCGGCGATGGTGGTCGCCGTAAGGCAGGCGCTTGATTACAGCGGCACGCTTCGGGCCGTGGGCGTTTGTGTGATCGGCTGGGTCGTCCAAGCGATTATCATACTTTTACTCTTTTACATGCTCGGTGGCCCCGCGTCGAGATTTCAGCCTTGATTCCGCTCCGCGACGATAATCCCACAGTTCTTACCCCCGTCGTCACCGTCTCCTTGATCCTGGCTAATGCAGCCGTCTTTTTCTACGAGCTGTCGCTCAATCCGCGGCTCCTGGAAGCGCTGATTTATCACATGGGGATGGTGCCGGCCGCCCTCACGCACGGCCACATTCCCGGAGCCGGTGGATATGCTACGGTCCTCAGTTCGATGTTTTTGCACGGCGGCTGGATGCACATCCTCGGCAATATGCTCTATCTCTGGATCTTCGGCAATAACGTGGAAGACAGCATGGGGCACCTGCGCTTCATCATTTTCTATCTGCTTGCAGGAATAGCCGCGGCGATGACTCACCTTGCGCTCAATCCGGCCGCCACTGCGCCAACCATCGGCGCCTCGGGAGCGATATCCGGAGTGCTGGGCGCGTATCTCGTGCTTTCCCCCAATGCCCGCATCCAGACTCTGATCACGCTTGGCTTCTTCATCCGCATCGTCTACCTTCCGGCCTGGGTCTTGCTGATCTTCTGGATCGGGCTGCAACTGCTCAACCAGTCTCTCGCTGCCGGGGATCCAAACGCTGGAGGGGTCGCCTATGCCGCTCACATCGGAGGCTTTGCGGCCGGCCTCGTGTTGATTCTCTTTTTCCGCAAATACCGGCGCCGAGGCCACTTCCAATACTCTTGAAATTGCCCCGTCCTCTTCGCGATTGACTTCCCTTCCCTTGCAATGGTAGAAGTGCCCAGTAAAGGAGGGAAGGCCCATGAGAAAAAAGACGCTCCTGATTCTGGAAATTCTGCTGTTAACTATCTTTGGATCCTGGCACGGCGTTTTAGCCTGGGAGCCCACCAAGCCGATCGAATTCGTGATTCCTGCCGGCACGGGCGGCGGCGCCGATCAGATGGCGCGTCTGATCTCAGGGCTTGCTGAGAAGCACAAGCTCTCCCCACGACCTTTGATTGCCGTGAATAAGTCCGGCGGCGCCGGCGCTGAAGGCTTCCTTCACGTCAAGGACAAAAAGGGCGACGCCCACACCATCATCATCACCCTCTCCAATCTCTTCACCACGCCGCTCGCCACCGGCGTCCCGTTCAACTGGAAGGACTTGACTCCGGTTGCGCGGATAGCGCTCGACCAGTTCATCCTGTGGGTGAACACGAAGCGCGACGACGGCAAGGAGTTCAACACGGCGAAGGAGTACATCGCCGCGGTCAAGGAGCGCTCGGGCGGGGACAACCGGATGAAGATGGGCGGCACGGGATCGGCTCAAGAGGACCAGATCATAACGATTCAGCTCGAACAGGCGCTGGGCCTGAAGTTCACCTATGTGCCGTTCAAGGGCGGCGGCGAGGTCTGCGTCAATCTCGTGGGCAAGCATGTGGACTCGACGGTTAACAATCCAATCGAGTGCGCCAGCCACTGGAAGAACGGAACTGTGCGCCCGCTCGCCGTTTTCGACACAGGCCGCATCCCGGCTGCGGATTGGAAGGCCATTCCGACAGTGAAGGAGGCCCTCGGCGCGGATATCCATTATCTGATGCTGCGCGGCATCTTTGGCCCTCCGGATATGCCCAAGGAGGCCGTCGAGTGGTACATCGGCTTCCTTAAGAAGGTTTACGAGACGCCCGAGTTCAAGAAATATTTGGAAGATGGGGCGCTCAAGCCGTCTTTCGCCACGGGCGCGGAGTACGTCAAATGGGTGGAAGAGAACGAGCAGCTCCACCGTGATCTGATGGCTAAGGGCGGGCTGCTGAAAAAATAAATAGCATGCGCGCCGCAGAAGTCGTCACGGCATCTCTGTTGATGCTTTTGGGCGGCGTCGTGCTCTTCGATGCCGTTCGGCTCGGCTTCGGGTGGGGGCCGGACGGGCCTAGAAGCGGATTCTTCCCATTCTGGCTGGCCCTGATTATGGTCGTTATGTGCGGCGCGATCCTCGCGCAGGCCGCGCTGGGCGATCAGGGCAAGAGCTTCGTCAGCCGCGAGCAGCTCGGCCCGGTCCTCAAGGTGCTCTGGCCCGCCGTTGCAGCCGTCGCGCTGATGCATTTCGTCGGCCTCTACGTCGCTTCCGCGCTCTACATGGGCTTCTATATGCGATGGGTCGGCCGCCACTCGTGGGTGGCGGTCGTCGTCATCGCGCTCGGCATCCCGATCGGCTCCTTCCTGGTTTTTGAGAAGTGGTTTCTAG
>JAHFAP010000142.1 GCA_023250495.1 Deltaproteobacteria bacterium
TGGCAAGAGTACGGTAGCAAAACGCGTGGCAAAAGAGTTAGGTTATACATATATGGACACGGGCGCCATGTACCGGGCCTTCGCGTGGAAGGTGAAACAGAGGGGAATCGAGCCGGAAGACGGCGAGAAGCTGCGGGCCGCTCTGAGGCAGACAAAAATCGAGCTTGCGGAGCGGGACGGGAATCTCAAGATTCTCCTTGACGGAGAGGACGTGACCGCCCAGATCCGCACTCCTGAGCTGAGCCAGTGGGCGTCGAAGGTGTCGGCGCTCAAGCCGGTGCGGGAAAGAATGGTAGAGCTGCAGAGGGCCATGGGCGCCCGGGGCGGCGTGGTGGCGGAGGGAAGGGACATCGGGACCGTTGTTTTTCCCCAGGCCGAGGTAAAAGTTTTTCTCACTGCAGGGTCAGTAGAACGTGCGAGACGGCGGTTCGAGGAACTCGGGATTCAGGAAAAGCAGGTCACGCTGGAAGAGACCTTGGAGGAGATGGAGGAGAGGGATCGGCGGGATCAGGAGCGCGCCGTCGCGCCGCTGCGCAAGGCGGAAGGCGCGATCGCGATCGATTCGACTGGCTGCAGCGTCGAGGAAGTGGTGGAGAGAATCATGCAAGAGGTCAAAAGGCAGATGTCCGCATAGAAGGGAAGAAACATCTCATGGCCGAAAAACCAGAGAGCGATAAAGCTCCAGTCGCGGGTGGCGACGATTTCCAGACCCTCTTTGAAGAGAGCATGCGCTCGGTCAAGCCGGGCGGGATCGTCAGGGGAAGGGTCGTCGGCATCACTGCTACTCACGTGATGATCGACGTGGGCTACAAGTCCGAGGGCCAGGTCCCGTTGCAGGAATTTTTGGACCGCCATAGAAATGTGCTGGTTAAAGTCGGCGACGAAGTCGATGTCTACTTCGATTCCTCTGAGGGCGAAAACGGAGCGATCGTCCTGTCGCGCGAGAGGGCGGCGGGCATAAAAATTTGGGAGGAGATCGAGAGGGCCTACCGTGACGGCACAGGGGTGGAAGGGGTTATTGTCGCCAAGGTGAGGGGAGGATTTAAAGTCGAGCTTGGGGTGCCCGGCTTTCTCCCCGGCTCCCACGTCGACATCCGGCCCACGCGGAATCTCGATAAATTTGTCGGGAAGAAGGATAGATTTGCGGTCCTGAAATACAACCGCGCGCGCGGAAACGTCGTGGTCTCCCGCCGTGCTCTGCTGGAGAAAGAACGGGACACCTTGAAGAAGGAGATCCTCAAGGTCCTGGAGGAGGGAGTGATTCTCGAGGGAACGGTCAAGAACATCACCAGCTATGGGGCGTTTGTCGATCTGGGCGGGATCGATGGGATCCTTCACATCAGCGACATGTCCTGGGGAAGAATCGGCCATCCTTCGGAATTGGTCAAGGTGGGGGATCGCATCAAGGTCGTGGTGCTCAAATTCGATTCTGAGCGCGAGCGGATCTCGCTGGGCATGAAGCAGATCATGCCTGATCCGTGGAGTTCCGTCGCCGAGAGTTATCCCATAGGGAGCCGCGTTCGGGGAAAGGTCGTGAGCCTGGTGGACTACGGCGCCTTCGTGGAGCTGGAGAAGGGCATCGAGGGTCTGATCCATATTTCGGAAATGTCATGGACCAAGAAGATCGCGCATCCCTCCAAAGTGGTTCAGGTTGGAGAGACGGTGGAGGTCGTCGTGCTTAACGTGGACCCGAATCACCGCCGCATCTCTTTGGGACTGAAGCAGGTCATGCCGAATCCCTGGGAGCTGGCGAAGGAGAAGTATCCGGCGGGGGCCGTGATCCAAGGCCCGGTGCGCAACGTGACCGATTTTGGTATTTTTGTCGGCGTCGAGGAGGGCATCGACGGCCTGGTGCACGTTTCCGATCTCCATTGGACGAAGAAGGTCAAGCATCCCTCGGAGCTATATAAAAAAGGCGATGTGGTGGAGGCCAGGGTCTTAGGGGTGGACGTGCAGAACGAGCGTTTCTCTCTCGGGATCAAGCAGCTCACGACCGATCCCTGGCAACTGATCGCCCAGAAGTATCCTGTGGGTTCCAAGGTCAAGGGAGAGGTGGCCAGCGTGCCGGATTTCGGCGTCTTCGTCCGCTTAGAGGAGGGAGTGGAGGGATTGATCCATGTGTCCCAGTTGAGCGCGGAACGCGTAGAGAAGCCTTCGAGCCTTTTCAAAGTAGGTGATTCCGTCGAAGCCGAGGTGATCCACGTCGAACCTCATGAACGGAAGGTTGGTCTCAGTATTCGCGCTCTCAGAAAGAGCGAGGAGCGCCGGGAGATGGAGAACTATCTGAAGAGAGAGAAAGAGGCGGGCAGGTTCTCCCTCGAGGCGATTCTCAACGAGGAGCTGCGGCTCGATCGGGACGAGGAGCCTTCGGCTGAGCTCAGTCGAACGCCTCAGCCTGCGGAGAAGGGAAAAGGGGGCAATCCGCAATAGGCGGATTGGAAAGCCGATGGCCAAGGGACGTTCGCTGCTCAAAGGATTAGGCATTCTACTCCTGTTCGTCCTGATTTTCTTCGTCGGGGTTTTCTTCTACGCCTATCTCACCGGCGGCGAGGCCGGTGTTCTCACCGCTCTGGGAGGGGATGCGGTTGGAGTGGTGCGGGTTGAGGGGACGATCGATGATTCGCGGGAAACGATTCAGGGCTTGAAGCAGTTCGGCGAGGCCAAAGGGATCAAGGCGGTGGTGCTGCGGATCGATTCTCCTGGAGGCGCGGTCGCCCCGACGCAGGAGATCTACGAGGAGATCGAGAAGTTGCGCAAGAAAAAGCCCGTGATCGCGTCGCTCGGCGGCGTGGCCGCTTCCGGAGGCTACTATATCGCCAGCGCGTGCGATCAGGTGGTATCGAATCCTGGAACCCTCACGGGCTCCATCGGCGTGATCATGGAATTGGGAAACGTCGAAGAGCTGATGAAGAAGTTGGGTGTCCAAGGTTACAGCATCACGAGCGGGCCTAATAAAGACATCGGCTCGCCGCTCCGGCCTCTCACCCCCCAGGGGAAAGCCATTCTCCAATCACTGGTGGATAATGTGCATGGGCAGTTCGTAAGCGCCGTCGCCAAGGGGAGACGGATGCCTGAAGGGAAAGTCCGGGAGCTGGCCGATGGCAGAGTTTACTCCGGCGAGCAGGCCAAGGGATTGGGATTGGTGGATCTTTTGGGTAATATGGAAGATGCCGTTGATCTGGCCGCCAAGCGGGTAGGGATCAAGGGGGAGCCGCAGCTAGTGTACTCTCGCAGCGAAGAGAAAAGCTGGTGGGCAAGACTGTTCTCCTCCGCTTTCATCCGCGGGTGGGGCAAGCGCGAAAGCTTGGGACTCCGCTACGAGTGGTCCCCGTCTTTGCTGCCGTGAAGCAGGATCGCCGGTCGCGTCCTTAGGAGCCAGGCAATCATCGCTGTTCGGAAGCGTTCAAGAATGTTTGGTTGTGCCGGGGGGTCTTATGACGAAGCGAGATTTGATCGACGAGATTAACACGAGGTTCCCTCATCTGTCGCACCGCGATGCTGAAGTGATCATCAACGCGATCTTCGAATCTATGGTAGACGCTATGGGGCAGGGGGACAGAATCGAGATCCGCGGCTTTGGCAGCTTTGTGGTCAAGCACCGGCGCGCGCGCGAAGGGAGGAACCCGAAGAGCGGGGAAATTGTATCGGTCGCGGCCAAGAGAGTGCCCTTCTTCAAGGTCGGAAAGGAGCTGCGTCTCAGGGTAGACGGCAAAGCTTCCCCAAAGGGCTCTGGATGAAGCGGCTCTGGGCCCCTTGGAGAATGGCCTATATTCAGGAGGGAAAATCCGAGGGTTGTATATTTTGCGATAAACCCAGGGAGAAGAACCTCCGCACCAATTTAATTTTAGCGCAAACCGTCCATTCAGTGGTGATGTTGAACAAATATCCGTATAATAGCGGTCACCTTCTTTTGGCGCCGAAGCGGCATGAGAATCAGCTTTCATCCCTGCCTCAAGAAGAATACCGGGACCTCTGCGAGACGTTGCGATTGTCGCTCGATATTCTTCGGCGGGCGTTGCAGCCGGAGGGCTTCAATCTGGGAATGAATCTCGGCCGCTCAGCGGGCGCAGGGGTGGAGGACCACCTGCACTGGCACGTGGTTCCGCGCTGGGAGGGAGACACGAATTTTATGCCCGTCGTCGGAGAGGCGCGGGTGATCCCACAGCATCTTCTCGACAGCTATGATCGACTAAGCCCTTTATTCAAGGATGTCTTGATTCCCGAACGTGGTTAAGGTGCTCAAAACAATTTTTCTGACCCTGCTCTTCATTCTGGGCATAACTTTCTCCATGGAGAACACGGGTTGGGTTGTGCTCAGATACTATTTCGGTCTGGAGACTCCCCCGCTGCCGCTGTTTTTGCTCGTGCTATTTTCTGTCCTGCTCGGCGTTTGTCTGACAGGAGCCGGGTTTCTGCTCGATGAGCGATCTTTGCGGCGGGCGCTGCGTGAGAAGGAGCGGCAGATTGCGTCGCTGGAAAATGAACTCAGGCCGTACCGGGAACAAATACCAAGGATGAAGGATGAGGGATGAAGGATTTTATTAGAGGGAGGCACGAAGAGTGAACGAGGCAAAAACTTTAGGTGAGCTTAAAAAGAGTGGCCAGCCGGTCCTCACGGTGCGTGAGGAGATGCGCAAGAATCTGGTCAAATGCCTGCAGACCAGTAAGCGCATTTTGCCGGGAATCGTCGGCTACGACGAGACGGTCATTCCCGATATCGAGAATGCGATCCTGTCGGGGCACCACATGGTCTTTTTGGGAGAGCGCGGCCAGGCCAAATCGCGAGTTATCCGCGGGCTGGTCTCTCTCCTCGATGAGAGGATTCCTATCGTTCATGGGTGCGAGATCAATGACAACCCCTTTACCCCGATCTGCCGCGTCTGCCGCAGGCGGCTGGAGCAGGAGGGGGATGCCCTTCCGCTTGATTGGATCGGCAGGGACCAAAGGTACGGCGAGAAGCTGGCGACTCCGGACGTCTCCATCGCGGACATCATCGGCGAGATCGATCCGATCAAGGTCGCGGAGGGCCGGTACCTGGCCGATGAAGAGACGATCCACTATGGGCTGATTCCGAGGACCAATCGGGGGGTCTTCGCCATCAACGAGCTTCCTGATCTCACCGAGAAAGTTCAGGTGGGCCTTTTCAATTTGATGGAGGAGAAGGACGTCCAGATCAAGGGCTACAAAATCCGCCTGCCGCTCGATATCGTGATCGTGGCGAGCGCCAATCCCGAGGACTATACGAGCAGGGGAAGGATCATCACTCCGCTGAAGGACCGCTTCGACGTTCAGATACGCACCCACTACCCGCAGACCATTCAGGATGAGCTGGCCATCATGGAGCAGGAGGCCGCTCCGATGAGCGAGCGGAGCCAGGCGGTGCGGGTGCCGCAATTCATGAAGGAGATCCTCGGGCACATGACCTTCGAGGCGCGCAAGTCCAACGAGATCAATCAGTCCTCGGGCGTGAGCGTCCGGGTCACCATCAACAACTACGAGAGCCTGATCAGCAATGCGGAGAAAAGAACGCTGCGCCTCAAGGAAGGAGAGGTGGTGCCGCGCATCAGCGACCTGCACTCGATCCTCGCCTCGACGAGCGGGAAGATTGAAATGGAATACGTCGGGGAGGACAAAAAAGAGGACGATCTGGTCGAGAAGCTCGTCAACCGCGCTATCTTGAAGGTCTTCGATCAATACTTCACGGTCAACTCCCTGCAGAAGGTGGTGGACTACTTCAACTCCGGATGGGGCGTGGAGGTCTCCGACGTCATGCCTTCGCAGGACTACCTCGAAGGGATCAAAGAGATTTCCGGCCTGAAGGAATCGATTCGCACCCTGGGGCCGATGGAGTCTCCGGCGCTGATGGCCTCGGCGACCGAGTTTGTTCTCGAGGGGCTTCACCTGCACCAAAAGCTGAACAAAGAAGTGGAGGGCGGAAGAATCACTTACGGAAAGTAACCCTCACCCTCGCCCTCTCCCTGACAGGGAGAGGGTAGGGGAGAGGGCTGAACGATGAGTGTTATGCGAAGGATTCGATACAGCCGCTGGGAGCGCGGTGGGGCAGAGAAGACCGATTCGGACAGCGTCTTCCAACAGCTGAACGACTACATGAGCGACACCGGAGACCTGCAGCAGGCGATGCGCCGCCTCATGCAGCGCGGCCTGAAGCAGGGGGAGAAACGCGTGCCGGGCCTGGAGGATCTGCTTTCCCAGGTGGCGCGCGAGATGAGACGGCTCTATGAGCGCTACCGGCTTCAGTCGGCCCAGGATGAGGTGAAGGAAGAGCTGGAGTCTATTGTCGATCAGGAGCGCGAAACGCTCGACGAGCTGCGCGAGGGAAAACCGGAGATCGAAGAGAAGCAGAAGTTTCTCGACCGTCTGCCGAGCAAATCGAGCGAGGCTATTGAAAAGCTCGCCGCCTATGAATTTGAGAATCCGGAGGCGGGCGAGAAATTTCAGGAGCTGCTCTCCCGGTTGGAGCAGATCCGGCGCCTTGAGAACTCCGTTCGCAGGGATGGGAACCTCTTTCGCGGCCAGACCCCGCTGGACTTCAAAGAGGCGCAGGAGCTTCTGGATCGGCTGGAGGAGCTCCGCCGGCTGGAAGCGCAGCTTTCGAGTATGCGAACGGACGAGGTGGACCGGGATCTGCTGGAGAAACTACTGGGCAAAGATGTGCGGCAAGAGTTCGAAGGGATCGCGCGGCTGGAGTCTCTCCTCGAACAGGACGGCTATGTGATCAATCGGGGAGACCACTTCGAGCTGACGCCGCATGGCGTTCGCAGAATAGGTCAACTCGCCCTGCGGGACATCTATGAGCGGCTCAAGCGCGACGCGCTCGGGCGCCATCCGGTTCGTCGTCGCGGCTCTCAGGAGCTTCTCACCGAAGAAAGCCGGCCCTACACTCAGGGCGACTCTCTCCATTTGAACATCATCCAGACCTTGAAGAATGCGCTGCTCAACGAAGGCGGCCTGCCGCTCAGGCTGCGTCCCAGGGACTTTATGGTCTATGAGTCCGAGCGCTCGACCCGAGCCGCCACCGTGCTGCTGCTCGACATGAGCTGGTCGATGAGTTGGGACGGGCGCTTCGCCGCGGCCAAGAAGGTGGCGCTGGCGATGGACAGCTTGATGCGCTCGCTCCACCCGCGGGATTACTTCGGCATCGTCGGCTTTTTCACCCGCGCCGTCGAGCTCAAGCCTAAAGATCTGCCCGAAGCGACGTGGAACATGGGCGATCCCTTCACCAATCTTCAAGATGGGCTTCACCTCGCCTCGGAGCTGCTGGAGCGAAGGCCGAGCCAGAATCAGCAGATGATCGTCATCACGGATGGCCAGCCGACCGCCTATTGCCGCCAGGGACGCCTCTATTGCGAGTGGCCGTTGAGCTTCGGCGGAATCAGCCAGAGGGCCGCCGAAGAGACTCTCAGAGAGGCGGAGCGGGTCACCCGGCGCGGCATCACCATCAATACATTCATGCTCGATGACAGCCCGGTGCTCAAAGAGTTCGTGGACTCGCTGACGCGCATCAACCGGGGGCGCGCCTTCTACACGCGACCGGACCGGCTCGGCGAATACCTCCTGATCGATTACGTCTCGCGCAAAAGAAAGAAGCTCTGAGAAAATCATCCGTGGCTGCCGTGACCGACAAACGCGTCGTGGGAATCCCTACCCCTCGGGTCGAAGGGGAGCAAAAAGTCACCGGCCGGGCGGTTTACGCCCTCGATGTCGTCTTGCCGGACATGCTTTGGGTCAAGCTCCTGAGAAGCCCTCTGCCCCGCGCCCGCATCAAAAAGATCGATGTCAGCAAAGCCCGTGGAGTTCGCGGCGTTCACACCGTAATCACCGGCAGAGATATCCCCGGTGCCAAGATCGGCAAGAAGATCGTCGACATGCCGATCCTGGCTGAGGATGTAGTCCGATTCATCGGCGAGAAGGTGGCCGCGGTCGCGGCGGAGAGCGAGGAGATCGCCGCTCAGGCGATCGACCTGATCGAAGTCGACTACGAGGATCTACCGCCTGTCCTCGACCCGCTCGAAGCGATGAAGCCGACTGCTCCTCTCCTCCACCCGGACGTGAGCCGCTATGCCGGTCTGGTCCACCCGATTGAAAAGCCCAGCAATGTGATGGTCCACTTGTCCTGGAAAAAGGGCGATGTCGCTGAGGGCTTTAGACAGTCGGAAGTCGTGGTGGAGAATTCCTTTCGCACCGCGCGCGTTCATCAGGCCTACATCGAGCCGCACTCGTGCGTCGTTCAGGCTCATGGAGACGGGCGCGCGGACATTTGGGCCTCGACCAAAAGCCCATTCAACTTAAGAGATCAGCTGGCGAGCGCGTTCGGGACTACTCCGGACAAGCTCGTCGTCCACCCTTGTTACATCGGCGGCGACTTCGGCGGCAAAGGCGACCACAACGATGC
>JAHFAP010000320.1 GCA_023250495.1 Deltaproteobacteria bacterium
CGAGCGACGCCACCCGCGAGGCATGATCGGGTCTCGATCCTATTTTCCAGGCATCTTTGAAGCCTGCTGGTGGGCCGCAGCGACTCTGGCGACCCAGGCAGACCAGATGCCCAGGAGCGCACTCGGCCGCGCCATCGCCGTCCTCTGGATGTTCACCGCCGTTGTGTTCGTCGCTTATTTTACGGCCACTGTGACCACCGCCCTGACAGTCCAGCAGCTTCAGGGTGATATCAAAGGCCCCGAAGACCTGCCGGGCAAGCAGGTGGCGACGACGACCGGAAGCACATCGGCGGCGTATGTGCGCCAGCAAAACGTTCAGGTATCGGAGTTCGCAAAGATTGAACAGACCTACGAAGTGCTTCTCAAAGGTCAGGCCGACGCGGTAGTCTTCGATTCTCCGGTGCTGCTCTACTACGCTGCGCACGAGGGCAAAGGCAAGGTCAGCGTCGTCGGGCCGGTCTTCCGCAAAGAAAGCTACGGGATCGTCTTTCCGCAAAACAGCCCTTACCGGAGGCCGGTCAATAACGCTCTGCTCACGCTCAAGGAGAATGGCACCTATCAGCGCCTCTACGACAAGTGGTTTGCGGCGGGCCGATAAACTTCGCCTAACTTCGTTTCATCGCCCCTCGCGCTCCCTGCGGCGTACAAGATAAAGTACGCCTCAGTCGGCTCGGGGCTCGCGCCTCGTTATGCTCGTTTCTCAGCCCGCCGCACCTCAGGCATCCTAACAGTCCACAAGCTTTAGTTTTCCCTCATGCGCGCAGCTTGGAAAGTCGGGCCGGATGTGGCAAGAGTAAATTCATTTTAACAACACGGAGGGAATCATGAAGAGAAAAAGAATGCCGATCAAATGGCCCGACGGCGCGCGCGTCGCCATCACGCCCTGCGTCGCATTCGAGACCTGGCCGGAAGATTTGGGAACGCCGGGATCGATGCAGCAGGAAAACCGCCGTCCCTATCCTAGGAACGCGGTGACCAAGAAAAGTCTCGGCACCATCACGGACCGGGAATTCGGCGAGCGCGTGGGTGTCTTTCGCATGCTGGAGCTGTTCCGCAAGGAGGGCGTACAGACGACGTTTTTCCCCACCGGCATCACGGTCGCGAATTATCCCGACGTTCTTAAGGAGGTCGTGGGCGATGGGCACGAGGTCGGCACAGAGACCTGGATTCATGACTACAGCTACATGAAGAGGAGAGAGAAAGAAAAGAGGGATCTGCAGCGCACCGTGCAGGCGGTCAAGGAGGTTGTCGGACAAGCTCCCAAAGGCTATCTCTCGACCGGAGTCGCCCCCAGCGAGTTCACGCCGGAGATCATCCTCGAACTCGGTTACACCTACTGGATGGACCCTCAGCATGAGGAGACGCCGTATACGCTCAAATTGAAGGGCGGAGAGCTGACGGCGCTTTCTTATTGCCAAGACCTTAACGACTACTCGAGCTACCAGCGCGCCGGAAGGACTCCCCGCGAGCTGCTCGAGATGTGGAAGGACTGCTTCGATTGTCTTTACGAGGAGGGCGCGACCGACCCCAAGTTTATGATCTGGGGAAATCACCCGTTCATCGGCGGGCGGCCTTATCGCGCGGGTCTGCTGCGCGAATTCATCCGCTACGCCAAAGGGCATGGCAAGGTCTGGTTCGCGCGCGCCGGCGATATTGCCAAGTGGTACCGCGAGAATTACCGGGATGCTCAAGTCGAAGAGTGGCCGAATTTCTCGATTGCCGGCAGGCGCGCCAAAAAGGGTGACTTGTTGAAGTTGCGGTAGGCGACATGGAGGAGAGAGAAAGGGCGGCTCGTGTCTAAGAAATATGCGCGCCAGGAGGCGCTCAGGAAAGGGATCGAGCGGCTCCGTGAGTGGGGAGTAGATACGGAGATAGTTTCCGCAGCCGTTGCGGCTTCGCTCACCAGCCGTCTGGGGAAAGGGCACGATACAGACCTCGCGGTCGCATTTCTTCTTGGTCGCATCGCCGATCCGGCCGCGCTCGATGCTTTGACTGCGCTGGAGCGGAGCGCGAGCGAAAAAGAGATCAAGAGAGAAGCGCGCCGCTCGCTGTTTAAGCTGGCGCAGAAAGGGATGAGCGTTCCGCGTGCGCAGGATGCCGGCGCTGCTTTACAGCGGCCGGCGCTCAAGCTCGGCCCGGAGATCGAGGGATATCTCTCCTCGGTGGATGGCGCCGGCGGGCGGCTGGTCTGGTTGGCGAGGCCCCAGGCCGGCAGCGGTCTCCAGTTGCTGCAGGGGATGGTGAGCGACCGGGAAGGGTTGCTGCGCGCCGGTGGAGCTGTTGTCCGGCGCAAGGAGTTGCGCGGCATGGCGCAAGAGATCAAGAAGCAGCACGGCGTCATCATGATCGCCGTGCCGTGGGAATACGCCGATCAGATTCTTTACGAGGGCCATGAAAAGGCGAGATCTTCGGGACAGAGCGGCAGCGAGCAGTTTTCTTCGCTGCGAGCTATTTTCAATCCACTAAAACCCAAGCCCTTGCCGCACCCGATCTACGAGCGCGTGAGCGCCGATAGCGCTCGCTCCGGCGATTGGCGCGAGCGCTCGCGGCATCTCCTCGACGAGGCTGAATTCCGTCCCTGGATCTTGGACGAGGATTGGATGAAGCCTTACCTGGAGCGGGTGGAAGAGGCGCAGGAAAGCCGCCTGGTCCTCAATCAGCTTCAGAAAGAAGAGCGCTTCGCCGCAATCGTCCGCGATGCGGTGCGCGAGATCTTCTCCGGCGGGAGAGGACAAATCTTCCAGAGAAGAATGGAGGACATGGCGCTCTATCTACTGGAGACCGGGCACGCGGAGATGAGCAAGCTGGCACTGGCCGTCGCGCTGCAACTGGGAGAAGGCGAGCTGGGGATACTCGACATCTCCTTTCTCACCGGCCTGGCGCAGAAGAGCCTTGCCTTCTATCTCAGTCAGGCCAAGGAAAAGGC
>JAHFAP010000143.1 GCA_023250495.1 Deltaproteobacteria bacterium
GGTCACATCAATCTCGCCATCCTGAGATGCAAATCGGTGAAAGAAGGGGGCTCTGGAATCGTCGGCGTCGAACACATCGGTTTTCAGGTGGATGATGTCGACGGGACTCTTGCAAAGCTTGGCCGGCTCGGAGGAAATCCGCTTATGGATCGAGTGGACGTAACGCCCACAGACGTTGCGAGCCCGCAATCTTATTACGAGATCAAGTGCACCGGGCCTGACAATCAAATTCTCGACATATCGGGTTCCGGCTGGGTCGGCACCGATTGATATAAACAACAGAACGTTTGTTACGTCCGCTTTATTTGCGTCTCACCCTTCCCTCTCCCTAGCAGGGAGAGGGTTAGAGGGTAGGGGCTCACGCTTACCTCTTTCTCGGCCGCGGAACGATCATGGGGATTCGTCGCCGGTATTCCTGGTAGGCCTCCCCGAAAGACCTCATGAGATCTCTCTCTTCTAGCGATATGCCGATGAAGATATAAGCTGTGGTTGCGAGTGAAAAAAGCAAGTGGCCGGCAGTCATCACCGGCGTCGCCCAGAAGGCGATCAGGAAGCCGAGCATGATCGGGTGGCGGACGTAACGGTAAAGGCCGGGCATCTTGAATTTTACTAAAGGAGACTCCTTAGCCTGTAAGTAGAAGTAGACCTGCCGTAGTCCAAAAAGCTCGAAGTGGCCGATCATGAAGGTGGAGAGCAACACGGTCAGCCAACCGATCCAGAAAAGGGCTTCGAGGATGAGCTGGGCCGCAGGATTCGCTACTTCCCAAATGATGCCCGGCATGGGGCGCCATTTCCAAAAGATCACAAGCAGCAGCAAGCTGGCGATGAGGACATAAGTGCTGCGCTCGATCGGCGGAGGAATGATTCGCGTCCACCACTTTTTGAAACCCGGGCGCGCCATCACGCTGTGCTGGACGGCAAAGAGGCCGAGCAGAAAAAGGTTTATCAACAGCGCCTCGCCGGACGGCTCCTCAAAGCCCGCATCGATGGACTTGGAAACAGCGATGTTTCCGACGAAACCGATCGCATAGAGAAAGGTTGCCAAGAAGATGATGTAGGCGATCAAACCATAGATAAAGGCGAGAATTCCGGCCACAGCATCTCCTCCTTTCAGACCTTCAACTTTTGCCTCAGGGCTTTTAGATTCAAAACGTCCTCGCGGTTGTAATCCAGGAGGGTCTTGAGGAAGCTCTCGTCGCCGCAGTATTTGTAGGAAAGCCAAAGCTGGACGGCCATTCTGCCGTCGATTCCGGCTGATTCTCTGCTGATGCCGAGCTTTCTCTCGACCTCCTTGAGGCCGCCGTAGAGATTTCTCTGCCAGCAGTCGTACATCAGGTCGCGATGGATGCGGCGCGATGCAAGATCGATTCCCAGCTTGGCCCTGATATAGGGCAGGTCGAAGCGGCCGCCGTTGTAGGTGTAGAGGGTTTTTATGTTGTCCATCGCCTCGTCCAGCTTTGTCGCGGAGATCTCATCCCCGACCAGTTGGATCAGCTTCCCCCGTTTCCCCTCGGCCAGATACAAACCGATGACCGTCAACTCACCGTCGGATGGACTGAGGCTGGTGGTCTCGATATCAAGATACGCGCAGCACTCTGTAGCGGCAGGCGGCAAGTGAAGCTCCCCTAACTGATGATAGCGCCACCCATCGGCGCGCAGGGTCCTCGCTTTGCTCGGAATATCAAATTTCAGATCTCAGATCTGCCATTTGAAATCTGAAATTTGCCATTTGAGATCCCGAAAGGCATGGCGCCGGCTGAAGGACACGCCCCCTCTTCTACTTCTGCTCTTTGGTTTCCTGCTTACCGGAAGGTTGCGGCTTCGCCTCGTCCTTCCTCTTCCTGTCACCTTCAGGGATGATCAGCAACCTGCGGTAGGCGCCGGCGCCCAGGCTCTTGGTCGTCAGCCACGGGTCGTCCTGGAGGGCGGCATGAATGACGCGGCGGTCGGCCGCGCCTAATGCGTCGACCGTCACGGTTTTCCTCTGCCGCTTCGCCTTTTCACCCAGGCGCAGCGCCATGTCCTGCAAGCTTTTTCTCCGCCGCTCGCGGTAGTTTTCCGTATCAACTTCGAGTTGGACTGCTTCGCGTCCCCGTCTCTCGCTCACGATGCGCGTCAGCAGATACTGCAACGCCTCGAGGGTCTGTCCTCTGTGCCCGATCAGCAGACCGCCGCAGTCCCCGCGCACATCCAGGACCGCCTCTTCTGCGGTTTCGCCGGGCTTAACCTCGATGGCGGCATTGACGCCCATCAGCTGGAGAATCTCCCCCAAGACCTCTTTGCCTTTCTGCGCTACCGCCGCGACATCGACCTGGCTATCGGTCACCTCCCTGGTCGGCTCCTCGTCGTCGCGCTCTTCTCCTTCCTCCACCACGAGCTTGCGCAATGACGCGCCCACGCGTGCCTTCTTAGCGCCGATGCCAAGGAGTCCTTTTCTTGCCTCTGCGAGGATATCCACCGTCACTCGATCACGCTCGACGCCTAAAATCTTCAGCGCCTTAGCTATGGCTTCATCGATGGTGTCGCCTTCGGTTTCCACGTAGTCCATGACCCAGACACCTCCAGCCGGACTGTGCTAGTGCTCCATGCGGTTGATCAGGTACTGCTGTCCGATACTGAGAACGTTGTTGACCAACCAGTAAATGGTCAAGCCAGAAGGAAAGTTGATGAACATCACGGTAAAGACTACCGGCATCATGAGCATCATGCGCCGTTGATTGGGATCGCCGGCGCTGGGGGTCATCCACTGCTGCAAGAACATGCTGGCGCCCATCAGCAAAGTGAGAATGGGAATTCCCAACGTCCAGCTTCCTAACGTCATGGCAAGGGACTCACAATCGGGAAGCGAAAGGTCTTTGATCCACAAGAACGGCGTGTGGCGCAGCTCAATAGGTGTTTGCAGGGCGCTGTAGAGACCGATGAAGACTGGGAACTGGAACAGCATCGGGAAGCATCCCCCGAATGGGTTGACCTTGTTGCGGCGGTAAAGCTCCATGATCTCTTTGTTCAATTTTTCCTTGTCGTCTTTGAACTTGTCTTTGAGCCGCTCCATCTGGGGCTGCAATTTCTGCATCTGCTTCATCGACACAAAGCTCTTGTGCGTGAGCGGCGCCAAGAGGAGCTTGATCAAGAAGGTGAGCAGGATAATGTCGATGCCATAGCTGCTCGTGAGGCGGTGGGAAAAGTGCATGACGTAGAGCAGCGGCATGGAAACAAAGCCGAAGTAGCCGAAATCAATGGAGCCCTCCAGGCCGCGGTTCAAACCCTTCAAGATATCGAGATCCTTGGGCCCGATGAAGATCGTTTGAGTTGTCCTGGCTTGCCCATTCGTTCCGGGTTGGGCGCCAATTTCCATGATGAGTGCCGGCCCTGTTTGTTTCACAGTAATTTTTTGTTCCGTCTTCTCTTCTGGTAGCAGCGCAAAAAGAAAGTAGGTATGACCGAATCCAACCCAGGATACCTTGCCGGTGAGTTCCTTGCCTCCGACCAAGGCTTCTGCTGTCTCACGAATGTGCTTACCTCCCACCTCTGCCAACAGTCCCTCGAATCCGGGTCCACCTTTAATGGCGAGGGCGTGACTGGTCGGCTTTATGCAGAGGTGCGTCAGGAACCCCTCGAGTAGGCCGTCGCTTTTGGGGCCATTCTTAGGGAGTTCTGTGCTCAAAATCACTGCGGGCGTGCCAAGTGCGCCGTCCTTTTCGACCGAGACTTGCATGCCGATGGCGTAGCCCGAGCCGGTGAAGGTGAACTCTTTGGTTACGATCGCTCCCGTGGGGCTCTGTCCCCGGAAGACCAAGCTTCCCTGATTGTTCCCGGAGAGATTGAGGTCGCTCCCCTGGACGGAATATGCAAGCCCCTCGTCATCGAATGGCTTGGCTCCAGGGAGCTGGACGCCAAGGGGGTAGGGGATTCCGGGAGCGGAAGGGATCATCTCAAACGGAGGGCTCTTTTCGTCCACCGATGTGCGATAGTGCTTGAGCCTGAAGCTTGTGAGCCTCGCGCCCTGAGGGGTGAAGAGCGCGACATAGTGATCGGTTTCCACCTTAATCTCTCTGGCCGCTTGGGGCTTCGCCGGGCCCGGGGGTTTTGCTTCTTGCAGCGTGGGCTGAGGTTTCGGCGAAGGTGGCGCGGCGAGGCTTTCAGGTTTCTTTTCCTCTCGCTGCTCCTCTCGAGGCGGCGGGGGGGGATAGTAGCGCGACGCCCATTCCTGATAGACGATCAGGATCAGAAGTGACAGAGCTACTGCTAGAAGCGCGCGTTTTTCCATAAAGCGAATCTATGCGACGGGGTCGTAGCCTCCAGGGTTGCCGGGGCGACAGCGGAGCAAGCGCCGCAACGCAAGCCAGAGCCCCCTCCGGATGCCGCAGTGCTCGATCGCCTCTTGCGCATAGGCAGAGCAACTCGGGAAAAAGCGACAGGAGCGCGGAAGAAAGGGAGACAGAAAGGTCCGATATCCGCTAAGAGCGACGACGACAACTCTCTTGGCCAACCCAGCCACTACCTTTGCCGACTCCTCCCCTGGATCAAAGCTCCCAGGAGCTCCTCTGTAACTTCGCTCAGGGAGAGTTTTTCGGCCCCTCTTTTGGCGATGACAACGATATCCTGAGCACTGGAAGTGTCGCGGTCTTGGCGGCGATAAAATTCCCTAACCAGTCTTTTGATCCGGTTGCGGGTGACCGCGTTCCCCACTCGGGTGGTGACTGTAATGCCGAGTCTGTTTTCTCCCATGTCATTGGCCTGGCTGAGAACGACGAAGTGGGAGGTGTGAACCCTTTTTCCGTCCCGTGAGAGGGTCAAATACTGAGAGCGTTTGGTGAGACGGCCTCGTTTTGGGAATCTTTCCCCCCCTTGAGACAACTCCATGCCGTCCTAGGTCCGAGGGCGCTTCGGCGGCACGGTAACGGTCAGCCGTTTGCGTCCCTTGGCCCGTCTTCTTCTCAGCACGTTGCGCCCTCCGGGCGTCGCCATCCGCGCCAGAAATCCGTGCGTCCGCTTACGCCTCACGTTGCTCGGTTGATACGTTCTCTTCATGTCACTGTCTTTCGGCCCAAATCGTCAGCCAAACTTTTACTTCAATCATACATAGGCCCTTTTGTCAAATTTCACACCCGTTAGCAATCAGCGGTCAACATAATAAGTTCTGGCTGAGAGCTGACGGCTAAGAGATCTCCGCTTTGAGTGAACGCTGCATCAGGTCGCGCACCGCTTCCAGGGGTTTCTTGCCCTCGTAGAGGACGCGGTACATCTGTTCCACGATCGGCATCTCCACTGCGAGCCGGCGGGCGAGGAGATACACCGAGCGGGTGTTTTTTATCCCTTCCGCCACCATCCGCATGCCGCTCAGGATCTCACCGAGTTTTTTCCCTTGGGCGATTTGCAGGCCGACCCCGCGGTTGCGGCTCAGATCGCCGGTGCAAGTCAAGATCAAATCCCCCAGGCCCGGCAAACCCGAGAGCGTGAGCGGGTCGCCGCCCATTTTAACCGCTAGACGAGTCATCTCGGCCAATCCCCGGGTCACGAGCGCCGCTCGTGCATTCAGTCCCAGGCCCAGTCCGTCGCTGATGCCCGCGGCGATGGCGATCACGTTTTTCACCACTCCCCCCATCTGTACGCCGACAACATCTCGTGACGTATAGACCCTGAGGTTCTGGGTGCTTAACGTTTCCTGGATATTTCTTCCCACCGCCTCGTTTAGGGCCGCGACGGTCACGGCCGCCGGCAGCCCCCGGGCCACTTCTAGCGCGAAGGTTGGGCCAGATAAGAAGGCGTGCCGCTGTTTGCTTGCAGCGCCGAAGATCTCGCCCAGAACCTCGCCCATGGTGATCAGCTTGCCTTCCTCGATCCCTTTGGTCGCGCAGGCGAGGATAGAGTCCGGCTGCGCGTGGGCCGCGGCGCTCTCCATGACTTCGCGCACGTTGTGGGAAGGGACCGCTAAGAAGAGGGTTTCTTTTTTTCCGGCGGCTTCTTTCAGCGAGCGGCTGACCTTGAGAGAAACGGGAAGGGTGATTCCCGGAAGGTAAGAGCGATTCTCCCGCTTTTGCTGAATCTCCCGGTAGCTCTCCTCGCCGTGACACCAGAGAGTGACATCGTTGCCCTTCTCACAGAGGAGTTTGGCGAGAGCTGTCCCCCAGCCTCCGGCCCCGATGACCCCGATTGCCCTGCCCATGGTCCGAAAGCCCCATCGAGGGTCGAAAATCGAGGATTGAAAATCGCGATCCTCTATCCTCAATCCTCAATCTTCCGCACTACTCTTCCGCCTCTTCCTCTTCCTTCTCCGCCAGTCGCGCTAAGGAGACAACCCTTTCACCGTCTTCGAGATCAATCAGGTGCACCCCCTGGGTATTGCGACCGATGACGCGGATATCCTTCACCCTCATACGGATGATCTTGCCGTTGTTGGTCACGAGCATGAGCTGATCCTCTTCCGTGACCTGCTGCACACCGACCACCCGCCCTGTCTTATCGGTGGTCTTCATGGTGATGATTCCCTTTCCGCCGCGCGACTGGAGGCGGTACTCTTCCATCGGAGTGCGCTTGCCGTAGCCGTTTTCCGAAACGGTTAAAATAACGGCGCCGAGGCTCAGGATCTCCATGCTGACGACTGCGTCCTCCTTTTCCATCCGCATCCCCACGACTCCGTAGGTCCCGCGGCCGGTGGGGCGAACCTGTCCCTCCTTGAAGCGAATGGACTGGCCGTCCAGGGTGGAGAGGATGACCTCCTGCTGGCCGTCCGTCAAGCGGACGCCGATCACCTCGTCGCCGTTTTCGAGGGCGATGGCGCGGATCCCGCTGGGGCGAGGATTTGCATAGGCCATCAGGTCGGTCTTCTTGACCAGCCCCTTTTTGGTCGCGAAGACCACGAAGCGATCCTCCTGAAACTCGCGCACGGAGAGAAAGGCCGAGGCCCTTTCCCCCTCTTCCAGATGAAGCAGATTGACGATGGGTTTGCCTCTGGCCGCGCGTCCGGCCTGGGGCAGCTCATGGACCTTGATCCAATAGACCTTTCCGATGGTGCTGAAGAAGAGGATATAGGAATGGGTCGAGGCGACAAAGAGGTACTCGACAAAATCCTCTTCGCGCGTCGTCGCCCCGATCTTTCCCTTGCCGCCGCGCCGCTGCGCCCGGTAGAGCGTCGCCGGATTGCGCTTGATGTAACCCTCGTGGGAGATGGTGACGACCATGTCCTCTTCGACGATGAGGTCCTCTATGGAAATCTCTTCGGAGTGATCGACAATTTCGGTCCGGCGCTCGTCGCCGTAGCGTTCCTTGATCTCCTTCAACTCCTCGACAACGATCCGGTAGATCTCCTTCTCGTCGGCCAGGATGACTTTGAGCTTGGCGATCAACTCCACGGTCTCCCGATGCTCCTGCAAGATTTTCTCGCGCTCCAGCCCGGTCAACCGCTGCAGGCGCATGTCCAGTATGGCCTGCGCCTGCAGCTCGCTCAAATCGAAGCTCTGCATCAGCCCCTCTTTGGCGACCTTGGGATCCTGGGAGCGGCGGATCAGGGCGATCACGGCGTCCAGATGATCCAGGGCGATCTTAAGCCCTTCCAGGATGTGCAGCCTCTCCTCGGCCTTGCGCAGGTCGTAAGCCGTGCGGCGCGTGACCACCTCTTTGCGGTGATCGAGAAAGGCCTTCAGGGCATCCTTGAGGGTAAGGAGCTTGGGCCGTCCCTCGACGATGGCAAGCATGTTGACGCCGAAAGATTCCTGCAGCGCCGTGTGCTTGTAGAGCTGGTTGATCACGATCTCGGCGATCGCGTCGCGCTTGAGCTCGATCACGATCCGCATTCCCTCGCGGTCCGATTCATCGCGCAGATCGCTGATCCCGTCGATCTTCTTCTCCTGGACCAGCCCGGCGATCTGCTCGATGAGCCGGGCCTTGTTGACCATGAACGGGATCTCGCTGATGATGATCTGCTCTTTACCGGTGCGCTTGACCGTCTCCGTGAATGCCTTGCCACGCATCTGGATGATCCCGCGGCCCTCGTGGTAGGCCTGGATAATGGTCTCTTTGCCGTGGATGAATCCGCCGGTGGGGAAGTCCGGGCCGGGGATGTATTGCATCAGCTCATTAACCGAGATGTCCGGCTTTTTGACCAGCGCGACCAGGCCGTCCACAACCTCTCCCAGGTTGTGGGGAGGGATGTTCGTGGCCATTCCCACGGCGATGCCGGAAGCGCCGCTGATGAGCAGGTTGGGAATGCGCGCGGGGAGAACGGTGGGCTCTTTCAGGGAGTCGTCGTAGTTGGGAGCGAAGTCGACGGTCTCCTTCTCGATATCGGCCAGCAGCTCCTCGGCCAGTTGCGACATGCGAATCTCGGTGTAGCGCATGGCGGCAGGGGGGTCGCCGTCAACGGAGCCAAAGTTTCCCT
>JAHFAP010000321.1 GCA_023250495.1 Deltaproteobacteria bacterium
TAATTTCCTACCGGGGCGAACAGATCGTTCAATTTGGGCCGGTGCGAGATGTAGCCTTGCTCTTCAGCGTACTGGAGGAACTTACCAAGCACAAGCTGATTTTGCGGGGTTAACCCGTGCTGAAAAGGATCTTTGCCGAAAGATTCTTCTTCCTCTTCGACGATCAGAACAGCGCTGGGGAGGGCCAAGCGCTTGGGATATTCGTAGGCCTTGCGACAAGCTTTTTCCGCTTCGACGAAGGCGTTGACCAGACTGTTCACGATCCAGGGATGCTCGGCAACCAAGGATTCTCGCAGCACGACGGTATGGGTGATCGGAAAGATTTTTGTCTTGCGGAAATATTCCGCAACCTGAGCTCTGCAATCTTTAAAGACGCGGCTGATACGTGGATCGCCGGCTCTAAAAGACGCCGGGACGTTAGGTGCGATCAAGGCGTCGATCTCGTCTCTAAGTAAAAGCGACTCCACGCTCTCTGCCTTCACCGTAAGTCTCACGCCCTTGGGAAGTTGGAATCCCGCGCCTTCCGGCTCTGATGTGACCCAGAGCATTTCCTCGGGACGCACTCCGTAGAATTCCTTGAGCATCCCCCTGGCCCATAGGCCGACAGTGAGCCGGTACTGGTCCATTCCCACTTTTTTGCCCTTTAAGTCTTGGGCGGCGCGGATATTCGAAGAGGAGGAGCAAAAAATATAAGGGTGGATGAACATCCGCATCGGGAAAACCGGCAGCGCGACGACTGGTTCTCCTCGACACTTTGCCATCGTGTACCAGGAGAGCGACATCTCCGCGATGTCGAATTCCTCGTAGACCGGTCGGAGACAGGCCTCGCCGGGGACTGCCGGGCAGGGATTTAGTTTGATCCCCCTGGCGGAGACTTCACCGGAAAGCAGCGGTCGAGTCCGGTGATAGTCCGCCAGCATCAGCGTCAGCTCCATGTCGCGCGGCATATTTTCTCCTTATCGGTTTTGGCCGAGGGCTTTGGCTGCAAGGGTGCCGATAAAAAATTTTTCCGCGCCGCCGAGCTTCTTGGCTTCCGCCTCCATTCTCGCCGCAGCGATGACGCTGCCGATCTCCTCTTTAGTGATGGCGATCGAATAGAGGTCGGAAAAATGCTCCACTACTTTTCGGACGTTCACCGGATCACCCCACGAGCCTTTCTTCAATACGGTCGCGATGACTCTTTCTTTGTCGGTCTTGAGCAGGTCCATGCTTCGCTTCAATCCCCGCAGCAAAGCGGTTGTCCCCTCAGGGTCGGTTTCCGCCTTTCGCCGGGTAGAGACGATCACCACAAAGGGAAATCCGGTGATGACCTGTCCGATATCGAAGAGCACCGGAAAGCCTTTCCGCTCCAGCTCCAGCTTTTCCATGAACGAGAAAGGGGAGGCTTGAATTCTTCCCGCCTCGAGCGCCTGAGCGCGGGAGGGGCTGTTGCCGACGCCGTAGAGAATTTTGTAATCCCTGTCGCGCACGAGCCCTTTTCGTGCCAGCCCTTCGACGGCGGCGAATTCCGCGATCCCGCCGGCGCCGGTGACGCCGACTAACTTGCCCTTGAGATCGTTGAGGCTCGCTATCCCTTTGGCGCCGATGAGTGTGTAGTCGATGTAAGGCTGGATTCCTCCCACGATGGTGAGGGGCGCGCCTTGGGCGATGGCGCGCACGGCCGGAACTCCAGCCACCAGCGTGTAATCGACGTCGCCGCCGATCAGGGCGGCGATGGCCGTAGGTCCGCCTATGATGAAGACAGGTTTAACCTCGAGCCCCTCGGCGGCGAAGAAGCCCAGCTCCATGCCGACGATCAGCGGCAGAGTGCTGCTCAAGGTGGGAGTCTGGTAGGCGAAGGTTACGGACTTTGCCTCGACGGTTTTAATCAAAGCAAGGGAGCTAACGAAAAGACTGATGAGTAATCTAGGCAAGAATCTCCTCATTCGCTCTGTCTTGTTTGATGCAATTGATTCCTGCATTTTTAAAATCCTAGTCACTATTGTGAGTCATGTCATTCTGAGAGAGCGGAGCGACCGAAGAATCTCGCAGAGATCCTTCGCTCCTGCTGGTCGCTCAGGATGACACGCTCGGACATTTCTTATGCAGTAGCCAATAATTGGGCTGGCACAGGCTTTCGCTACGCCAGGGGAGCCAAGCCCGCCGCGGCAACGGCTTGCCGGATTCCCTCGACATGCTCCGGCCGCAGCGGCTGAAACGGCGGCCGCACGACCGAGCGGGGGAAGCGCCCGCGCGCCACGAGCGCCTCTTTCTCCACGACCCAGTGCTGCATCAGCGGCTGCTTGTGATAGATCGCGTCCGAGAGCGGCCTGATCTTGTTGAAGAGCTTGGTCGCCTCCTCCATCTGCCCGGAATGGGCCAGCTCGAACAGCTTGGTGATAAATTCGGGAGCGACGTTGGAGAAAGAGCTGACCGCGCCGTCCGAAGTCGCGAAGCGAATCAAAAAAAGGCTTCCATGCGCCACGAGGAAATTGATCTTGCGCGGGAAGTTCTGGAACTCGACCCAGGCCGGCTCGTACTCGAAGGAGGAATCTTTGATCGCCACGACCTGCGGGACCTTCTCGGCGATCTTGAGCAGCACCTCGACGGAGTACATGAGGCCGGTCTTGGCGCCGTAGCGGAAGACGATCATCGGCAAATCCACCGCATCGGCGAGCGCCTCAAAGATTGGCACAACCAGGTCGGGCCGGTCCACCGCGCCGAAGGCCAGGTGAGGGATCGGCATGACCAGAAGGCCGTCAGCGCCTGCGGCCTTGGCGTCGCGCGCGCAGTCAATCAACTCCCGCGTGCTGAGCCCGGTGCAGCCAACGACCATCGGCAGATGACTCGGAATCTCGGCGCGGGCGATCTCAGCGACGCGGATTTTT
>JAHFAP010000322.1 GCA_023250495.1 Deltaproteobacteria bacterium
TATTCGCGAAACTGGTTATAGCTGTCTTCCAGGATCTCCGGCTCTTTTACGCGGGTATATTTTTGGATCGTCTTTATTCCAACCTGTTTGTTGGTTTTGAAAAGATAAAGTGCCTCGGCATAAGCACGGACCGCCCGTCGAGTGGTTTCCTCGTTGGCCCTGACGTAAGAGCGGGTGGTGGTAATCGTGGTTGAAGGGAATTCGGGGCCGTCAATGGCCAGATTGACAAGTTCATTCAGACCTTGCTTCTTGGCCCTGCTATTGGTGGGGGGAGAGAGCGCCCCTGCATCGATCTGGCCGGCTAACAGCGCAGCCAGAATGTTGGGAACCTCCATCAGAGGAAGGAGGCTATAGTCGCCGGGGTTCAGTCCCGCCTTGGCGAGGACATGGAGGGTAGCCGTATGGGTCGACGAGCCGATGCGGGTGATGCCGATTTTCTTGCCTCTGAGGTCAGATACCTTTTTGAACTCTGGCCGGACCATCAATGAAAAGACAAAGCGATTGACGCCCGCAGCGACCATCACCAGATCCGCCCCCTGGAGCACGGCTTGAATACCGTTCAGCGCGTCGGCGGTAGTAAATTGGATTTCGCCGGCCAGCATGGACTGGATCGCTCTGGAGGTAGATGGGATGTGGAGGAGTTCCACTTCCAGCCCATTCTTTCTGAAGAGACCTTCCTCATAGGCGACCCACAGCCCACTCATCGCGCCGCTGACCGCACCCCAGTTCACCCTGACCTTCGTCTGAGCCCAGGAGAACGGAGTCGCAGCTAATAGGATCAAAATGGCGGCGACAGATACCATGCGTAATTTCATGATTTCCCCTAGCTCTGGCCTTTCTAGGAAGTGCTCTTTCTTATCAATTGACTCGGCAAGGAAACATATAACAGATCGTGAGTTATTGTTAAACAAATTCTGTTTGCTCTTAGCCGCAGGTCTCGGATATATCTCCAATCACGAGCACGGTTTCTAAGGAGCCGCTATGAAGAAGATGATTTTTTGGACAGCCGTCGTTCTGCCTATGGTCCTGGTCGCCCATGCGGTTTTCGCCGCCGATAAAATTCGCGCGGCGAGCGGCGGATTCGGCACCGCCATCAACGCCATCGTCCCTGGGGCCTATCACCAAAAGGTATTTCAGAAATACGGGCTCGATGTCGAATATATCGCGCTCGATAGCGGCACCCTGGGGATGCAGACCCTGCTGGCCAACGAGATCCAGGTCCTCTTCACCACCGGCGCGCTGCCCGTGACCTCGAACCTGCAGGGCGGCGATGTCACGATCATCGCGGGAGGCATCAACTTTTTTCCCTTTAAGTTGATCGTCCGTCCGGAGATCAAGAGTCCCGGAGATCTCAGAGGGAAAACGGTGGCCATCAGCCGCTTCGGCTCCGCCTCGGACTTCGCGGCGGTGGCGGCCCTGGAAAAGCTCGGCGTGAATCCCAAGCAGGTGACGCTGATGCAGCTTGGCGGAAACCCGAGCCGCCTCGCCGGCTTAAGCGGCGGCTCTGTTCAGGCGACGGTTTTTAGCGAGCCCTACGCCTCCATGGCGGTAAAGAAATTCGGCATGAGAGAGGTCCTGGACTTGGCCGATAGCGGCATTCCGTTCCCGCAGAATTGCTTCATGGTGCGAAGGAGCTACCTGGAAGCGAATCGGAGCAGGGTCGTCAATTTCATGAAGGGAGTCATCGAGGGGCTCTACGTCCTGAAAAAGGAAAAGGCCGCGGCCATTCAGGTCATAAAAAGGTATCTTCGCATCGATGACGATGAGATGGCGGCGATCGGATACGATTACTATCTGGTCAAGCATGGGGACGACATCCTCACCCTGCCGGATCGCAAGGGCCTCGAGATGGTCATCGGGCAGGTGGCCGCGACCATCCCGAAGGCAAAGGGCCAGACCCCGGAATCCTTGAGGCTCCTCGAACCGAGCGTGTTGGAGGAGATCAAGAAGAGCGGATTTCTGGAGAAGTTTAAGTAAAAGGATCAGGGCCAACTCTTGAATCTTAATTCTCAGGCTCTCTTAGCCTTGGTTGGCGGTCGGGGTCACCGGTACGTAATCGTGATGCTCTCGATCTGTTCGGAGAAGTGGCGGTCGAGGTAGCCGACAAACGCTCGAAGAAGCTGCCACTCGGCGTCCGCGACGCGGCTCTGGATCTCCACGACAAGGATCCCTCCGCTAACCTCATCCCAGTTGATCCAACCCGGGTACCTCTTGTGCATCCAGCGCCCGGCGCGCTGGCGAACGAAGGTGCTGCTGCCGCGCAGCTCGCGTTCCTTCTGATCGAGTAGCGTCTTCAATTTGAGTTTATTGTTTCTGCGCGGCACGACCTGAATGATCTTCATTTTTGTCGCCTAGCTCCCGCAGACGATCCACTCGCGCGGGAAGCTGTTCAAACTCTCACAGCCGTTTTTGCGCACGACCAGAGTCTCGCCAAATTGAAGGCCCATCTTTTCGTCTTTGGTGATGACGTTCGGCTGGATGACGATGACCATGTTCTCGTGGAAAATGATTTCGCCTTCTTCATGCCGGGCGGTCGTGCGGGTCTGGAAGATCGGCGGATACTGATTGGCGCCGTGGATCAGATCGTCGTAGATCGTGTAGCCGCGGCGGTGAATGATCTCGGCAGCCTCTTCCGCCTCCCGGACTGAAGTTCCATCTTTGATCACTGACGAGAGGATTTCAAAGAGCTCGACGGCCGCGTCGTGCAACTTTTTCCACTCCGGCGTCGGGCCTTCGCCCAGAGAATAGGTCCGGTGGATCTGGCCGCTGTAGCCCCAATAAGCGCCGCTGATCTCCGTGATCAGGCAATCGCCGCGCTCAAGCCTTCGGCTCGACTGGTACTGGGAC
>JAHFAP010000144.1 GCA_023250495.1 Deltaproteobacteria bacterium
GGCTCTGCCAGAGTCCGTCATTCCCGCATGCTTTTAGCGGGAATCCAGGCGAATTTCGGACTGGACCCCCGATTAAAACATTCGGGGGTGACAACTTGGGGGAAAGTCATCCGAGGGCCTTTTGATACCCCGCAGCTTGCTGCGGGGTAGTTCATTTATTTAATTCTTGCCTGACAAATCCCAAAGAGTGGCGGATGGCGCGAAGAGGCCTTGCATTCACAGTTTTTGCAATACAAGACCTGATCTCATTCTCGTATTGTTCGCTCGCGCCACAGCCTAGTAGAGAGATACCAGACTACCGCGAGATTGATCAATAAGACGATTGCTCTTGGGATGCTGAAGCGTCTCCCGAGAGTGAAGAGTTCCAGCGGGATGAAAGAAGTGGTGATGAGGACGGTGAGATGCTCGGCCCATCGTTTTAGCAGCAACAGGCCAAAACCCTCGGTGAGTAGCAGCGCCGAATAAATGAACGTGCTGATTTCGGCGATTGTAAGCATTCTGCGGTCTAATGTTGCCAGCTTGTATAACAACGCCTGAACGTAACGGCTCTCCCGCGCTTTCCACAGGACATGTGCCCAGTGTCTCAGACTGACCGCAGCGTGCTTGCGTAGCAATGTCGTAGCTCCGATCCCTATAGCCAGGAGCAGCAACCCGTTCCCAGCTTAAACAGCGCGATGAGCCAGATCGCGGTGTCGGGGTGTCTCGGAAAAATTCTCGACAGCAGGCGCATCAATTCCAGTTACTCCGAACTTTTTTCTAGCACGGAAGCCCTTGGCGATCCAGTGAGCGTTTGCTAGGGTATGGCGCTTGGGCGTTTCATCCCTGGCGTTCGCATTGACTGCTTGCTCGGAGGCGGCCAGAAGCGCGGGGTTATTGAAAGGAAGGGCTGAAGCTTGCCGACAGCTGCGCGTGAATTTCAGGTCATGGCGAAGCCCATCGGGGCGATTTGCAACCTCGACTGCCACTACTGCTATTACCTCAAGAAGGAATTTCTCTATCCTGAAGGGAGCTCCTTCCGGATGAGCGATGAGATCCT
The DNA here is from genome assembly GCA_023250495.1 of Deltaproteobacteria bacterium. Classification (GTDB taxonomy): domain Bacteria; phylum Desulfobacterota; class Binatia; order UBA9968; family UBA9968; genus JAHFAP01. The sequence goes on from JAHFAP010000144.1 coordinate 1,037, forward strand.
GGAGAGGTTCGTCGTCCAGCAGATCGAAGCCGCGCCGGGACCGGTCGTGAACTTCGCCTGGCACGGAGGCGAGCCCACCGCGCTCGGGCTGGACTATTTTCAAAAAATCGTCGCGCTCCAGCGCAAACACCAGCCCGCTGGAAAACAGGTCACCAACGGGATTCAGACCAACGGCACGCTGCTCAATGACGAGTGGTGCCGCTTCTTCGCCGCCGAGCGCTTTCAGGTCGGCCTCAGCCTCGACGGCCCGCGCGAGCTTCACGACGGCTACCGCGTGGACAAGGGCCAGAAACCCACCCACAAGCAGGTGCTGCGCGCGTTCCGGCTGTTAAAAGAACATCGCGTTCACTGCGATGTCCTCTGCGTGCTCCACGATCGGAACGTCCGCCATCCTACGCAGGTCTATCGCTTCTTCAAGGAGATCGGCGTCGAGTCTCTGCAGTTTCTCCCGCTCGTGGAAAGGGTGAAGGGAAATGTTGACGGCGTGAGCCCGCGCACGGTTCCGGCCGAGGCCTACGGCGCTTTTCTCTGCACGGTGTTCGACGAATGGGTGAGATACGACGCCGGCAAGATCGCCATTCAGATTTTCGACGAGGCCGCGCGCCCGCTGGCCGGCATGGAGCACTCGCTTTGCATCTTCCGCGAGAGCTGCGGCGATGTCCCGGTCGTCGAGCACAACGGGGATTTCTTCTCCTGCGATCATTTCGTCGAGCCGGAGTATCGCGTGGGAAACATCGGCGAGAGACACCTGGCCGATTTGATCGAAAGTCCGGAGCAGCGCGCCTTCGGCGAGGCCAAGCGCGACACGCTGCCGCGATACTGCCGCGAGTGTGAGGTGCTGGCGATGTGCAACGGCGGCTGCCCGAAGGACCGCTTCATCCGCACGCCCGACGGTGAAGAAGGTTTGAACTACCTCTGCGCCGGCTACAAACGTTTTTTCACTCACAGCCGGCCCTACCTGCAAAAGATGGTCGATCTCTGGGAGTCCGGCGAGCCGGTCGAAAAACTTATGGAGGCGGCTCGGGCCGAAGACGCGAAGGTCTCCCTTCATGCCGGCCGCAATGATCCCTGTCCCTGCGGCAGCGGGAAAAAGTACAAGAGGTGCTGCATGGGCGCAGGCCGCTGAAAAAAGCCCATGTGCCAACCGTCCGTCGGCAGGTAGGCCGAGGGTATCTCTGAGTAGGGGCGGTTCGCGAACCGCCCCTACAAATCTTTTTAGATTACCTTTTCGCTGCGGAGCTTCAGGATAGCGGCGTCGTCGTAACCCGCGTCGCGCAAGATCGCCTGGGTGTCCTCTCCGAGGGCCGGAATGCGGTCGTAGCGCGCGGGGCTGTCAGAGAGACGGAGCGGATTGCCGACGACCGGCACCCGGCCAACCGGCGATTCGACCTCGCGGATGAGTCGGCGCGCGACGGCCTGCGGGTGGGCCAGAACTTCGGCGATGCCTCGGACCTCTCCATAGGGCAGTTGGACTTTCTTTAGCCGCTCGACCCATTCATGATGGTCCCGCTCAAGAAAGCTCTTTTCGATCTCTTCTTCGAGCACGGCGCGATTCTTTCTTCTGGCCTCCACAGTGGAGAAGCGCGCGTCTTGCAACAGTTCCGGCCGCTGCAGCACCTGTAGACAGAAAACCTCCCAGTCTTTGGCGGTCGCGACCGCCAGATTCACATATTTCCCGTTGCGCGCCAGGTACGGCCCATATGGCGTGACGTAGTGATGGCGCATCCCCATGCGTCCGGGCTCTTCGCCCTGGTGCCAGTAATGATGGGGAAAATAGCCGAGCCAGGAAACGATCGACTCAAACATGGAGATGTCGATGAATTGCCCGTGGCCGCTCTTTTCCCGCTGGTAAAGGGCCAGCAAGATCCCCAGGGTCGAATACATTCCTGCTGCGATGTCCGCGATGGCGATGCCCGCCTTTGCCGGTTTGTCCGGGTAGCCTGTGGTTGCGATGATGCCGCCTTCGCCCTGCATGAGGAGATCGTAGGACTTCACGTCCCGATAGGGGCCGTCTTGTCCGTAGCCAGAGAGCGAGCAGTAGATCAGGCGGGGATTTATGGCCTGCAGTTCCTCGTAGCCGAGGCCGAGTCTCTTTGCCACGCCCGCCGCGAAGTTTTCAAAGAAGATATCCGCGCCCTCAACCAAGCGGTGCACAATCTCTATGCCTTGCTCGTACTTGACGTCCACGGAGAGGCTGCGCTTGTTGCGGTTGAGCCAGACATAACCCGATGAGAGGCCGCGCACCGCGCTGTCCCAATGGCGGATGATGTCGCCTGTGCCGGGGCGCTCGATCTTGATCACCTCCGCTCCCATGTCAGCCAGGATGCAGGTGCAGAAAGGGCCGGCCAGCACCTGCTCGAAGGAGACGACACGAATTCCATCGAGAGCCCGTCCTGTCGAAGCGGTTTGTTCGTTTGCCACTTTCATTCCTTGAACGGCTTGAACGTCTTAAACGACTTGAACGGCATTGTTCAAGTTGTTCAAATGATTCAAGTCGTTCAAATCCGGACTATTTGGACTCACCCTTAACCTCCGGGAAAAGATCGCGCCTGGGCGCGTGCGCCCGCTTCCACACCATGACGCTGCGGGTGTAGTCGATCACGATCTTCCCGTCCTGTTTGACGCCTCGGGTGCGCACCTTGACGATGCCCCATTGAGGCTTGGATTTCGACTCGCGCTTTTCCATCACCTCGGACTCGGAGTAGAGCGTGTCGCCGGCGAAAACAGGATTGGGCAGCTTGATCTCGTCCCAGCCCAAGGCGAAGCCGTTCTCGCTCACGTCGGCGACGCCCATGCCCGCGACGATCGCCAGCGTGAGCGCGCTGTTCACCAGGCACTTGCCGAACTCCGTGCGCTTGGCATACTCATTGTTGAAGTGAATCTGGTTGGTGTTGTTGGTCAGCAGCGTGAACCAGGTATTGTCCGCTTCGGTGATCGTCCGCCCCAGGCGGCAGCGGTAAATATCTCCCACTTCAAAGTCCTCGAAATAGCGGCCTTCCCAGCCCGGCTTGACGGCCATAGAGTCCTCCTGATCTGGTAATGGGTCATTTTGCCAGAGATCCTTCACTTTGTTCAGGATGACAAGTCGCACAAGTGTCATTCTGAGCGGAGCGAAGAATCTCTATTCCTGTCGCGCATTGGCTCGCAAGTCTAAAAATAACCCACCACCCCTGATTTTGCATTTGACACGACGCGCTATATACTACGCCGTATCTGCCGATCCTTTATAGTCGGAGGCGACGATGGATTTCAACCTGACTCAGGAGCAGCAGCAGATCCGCGAGGAGATCCGCCGCGTGTGCGGCGAATTTCGCGACGCCTACTGGAGGGACATTGACAAGAAGCGGGACTATCCGGACGCGTTCGTCCGCAGGCTCACCGAGCTGGGTTGGCTTGCCGCGCTGATTCCTGAAGAGTACGGCGGCAGCGGCCTGGGGATCACCGAGGCGAGCATCATCCTCGAAGAGATCAACCGCTCCGGCGGCAGCGCCACCGTGTGTCACGCGCAGATGTACACGATGGGCACGCTGCTGAGGCACGGCAGCGAGGAGCAGAAGAGACGCTACCTGCCGAAGATCGCCGGCGGAGAGCTGCGCTTGCAGGCCTTCGGCGTCACCGAGCCGAATGCCGGCTCGGAGACCACGCGCATCGAGACCACGGCGTCTCGCCGCGGAGACAGGTACGTGATCCACGGCCAGAAGATCTTCATCTCGCGCGTTCTCCAGTCCGATTTGATGCTGCTGTTGGCCCGCACCACGCCCTACGACGAGCTGAAAGACAAGACACAAGGGCTGTCGGTCTTCATCGTCGATCTGAGAGAGGCGAAGGGCAAAATCGAGGTGAAGCCGCTCGATCTCATGATCAATCACCACACCAACGCCCTGTTCATCGACGGGCTGGAGGTGCCGGCGGAAAACTTGCTCGGCCAGGAGGGCGTGGGCTTCCGCTACATCATCGACGGCTGGAACGCGGAGCGTATTTTAGTTGCTGCCGAGGCGATCGGCGACGGCCGCTGGTTTGTCGAGCGCGCCGCCAAGTATGCCAACGAGAGGATCGTCTTCGGCCGGCCCATCGGCGCCAATCAGGGAATCCAGTTTCCGATCGCGCAGGCCTATGCCCGCATCGAGGCGGCGGATCTCGTCCGTTTTCAAGCTGCGACCAAGTTCGACCGCAAGGAGCGCTGCGGCGCGGAGGCGAACATGGCCAAGCTGCTGGCTTCGGAGGCGGCGTGGGAGGCGGCGAACGCTTGTCTCACCACGCACGGCGGCTACGGCTTTGCGGCGGAGTACGACGTCGAGCGCAAGTTTCGCGAGACGCGGCTCCTGACCGTGGCGCCGGTCAGCAACAATCTGGTGCTCGCCTATCTGGCGCAGCACGTTTTGGGAATGCCGAAATCTTACTGAAGCACTGCCCGGGGAAGCAGAGTCGTCATTCTGAGGCGAAGCCGAAGAATCTCAGTCGATGAATGCAGACCCTTCGCTCCGCTCAGGGTGACTCATTTCAGAGTTGGTTTTGTCCCAGCGCGCGCCCTAATGAACATCAAGCTCACGATCGAATACGACGGGACGAACTACTGCGGCTGGCAGGTCCAGCCGAACGGCAGGGCGATTCAAGAAGTCCTTGAGCAGGCTGTGGAAAAAATCCTCGGAGTGAAAATCCGCCTCAACGCCTCCGGCCGGACGGACGCGGGAGTTCATGCCCTGGGTCAGGTGGCGAATTTTTTCTATGACGGAAACGTTGACCTCTGGCGGCTGCAAAGGGGGCTGAACGCTCTCACCCCTGACGGTATCGTAATCAGGCGAGCGGAGGTAATGCCGGATTCTTTTGACGCGCGCAGGGACGGGCGCGTGCGCGTGTATCAGTACCGGATCTGGAGCGATCCCTGGCCGTCGGCCATTTCTCGCCGCTTCTCGTGGCACGTGCACGAGCCACTGGATCTATCCGCCATGCAGGAAGCGATTCGACATCTGGAGGGACAGCATGACTTTGCCTCGTTTCAAGCAGCCGGTTGCGACGCGCCACATGCCGTCAGGACAATCTACCGCAACACTCTTACCCGGCAGGGAGAGCTTGTGCTCTATGATGTCGAGGCCAATGCGTTTCTCCGGCACATGGTGCGCAATATCGTGGGAACGCTCGTCGAAGTAGGCCGGCGCGAGCGCGCGCCCGCCTCGTTCGCTGAACTGCTGGAGGCGCGGGACCGAACCTTGGCGGGGCCGACGGCGCCGCCGCAGGGGCTGTTTCTGGTGGAAGTGCGGTACGAAGAACGGATGAAGGATGAGGGGTGAGGGATGAAAAAACTGCTGGGTGTCCTGGCGGCCTTGCTGCTTCTGGTCGTTATCTTTTTCTCGCAGATCCGTTTGGGATGTCTCACAGCATTGTTTCTCTGGGACCTGCTCGATGAAAATACCGTTCATGCTCCTGACCGCGGCGCGCTGGCGTGGGTGACGCCATCTCCGTCAGTGAAGCGGCTTGAGATTCCCGGACAAAAAGAGCAAATCGCGGCGGACCTATACTATCGCTCAGGTAGCGAGAAACAGGCGGCGATCCTGCTCACGCACGGCATCATCGAAGCGGGCAAAGATGATCCCCGCCTGGTACGCTTCGCCCATTCGCTGGCGCGCGCAGGATTTGCCGTTCTTGTTCCCGACCTCAAAGGGATGAAGTCGTTCCGCATCTTTTTCAGTGATGTCGATGACATCGTCGCTTCCTTCCGTTATCTGGTTTCTCTCAAAGAGATCGTGGATGAGAAGAAGATGGGGCTCATGGGTTTTAGCTATGCCGCGGGTCCGACCTTCATGGCCGCGGCCGATCCTTCGATCCGCGATCAGGTCAAATTTCTGGTCTCCTTTGGCGGCTACTACGATCCTGTGAACGTCATCCGCTTTATCACCACCGGTTACTACGAGTACGGCGGCGAGAAAGGCTTCCTCCAGCCCGAGCCCTATGGCAAATGGGTCTTTTTCATGAACAATCTCGATTACGTCGAGAGCGACAAGGACCGGCGAGTCCTGCGCGAGATATTTGAGAAAGAGGAGAAGCAGAGCGGCGCGGATATCGCTTCGCTGCTGGCAAGGCTGACCCCGAAGGGCAAATATCTCTATGAGCTGCTGGTCAACAAGGATCCTCATCGCGTGGAAGATCTCATCAAGAGAATCGACCCGCGAGTCCAGGACTACCTCCGGAAGCTCTCCATGGCGCCGCTGATCCCTTCGATCCGCGCCTATCTCATTATCGGTCATGGCAACACCGACCCGCTGATCCCATACACCGAGAGCCTGAGGCTGGCGGACGCGGTCCAGGACAAGAGCAAGGTCCGCGTGGCGATCCTACGGCTTTTTGCGCACGTTGATCCGGCGCGCCAGCGCTTTTCCACAAAGGAATTTCTCACGGTCTATCTCCCCTCCATGTTCCAGTTCTATTCTCTGATTTACGATTTGCTCAGCCAGCAGCGCTGACGTGCGCGTCAGTTCGTTATTGGTTGATCATTGAGATCCTTCACTTCGTTCAGGATGACAAGCCTCCCTAGGTGTCATTCTGAGCGGAGCGAAGAATCTCCATTCCTGTCGCGCTTTGGCTCACAAGTGTGAAAGTGACCAGCGCAAAGCGAGCCACCACCGTTGATTGACAGGCTTCGGGCTTTCTTCTATACCCTGGCTGCATGAACGCCGACCTTTCATTGCAGAGGAGAGACCAGCCATGATCCCGTCGCACGATTCCTTCTACGATGTTTTCTCCAAGGGAAAAAAGATAAAGATCCGATGGCCGAACGGCGCGCGGCTCGCCGTGACTCTCGCGGGGAACCTGGAGGCCTGGACCGAGACGCCGGACCCCAAGCTAAGAAGAAGCCACCACGTCGGAGGCTCGAATCCCATCACCGGCGAAGATGTCCGCTGTAAATATGACTTTCGGACCGCCAGCGAAAACGACTACGGCGGCAGGACCGGCGTGTGGAGGATTCTGAGAATTCTCAAGAAGCACGGGCTGAAGGCGTCGTTTAACATCAACGGCCTGGCGGCGATCAAATATCCCGATGCGGTCAAGCAGATCCACGCCGACGGGCACGAGA
>JAHFAP010000016.1:0-1753 GCA_023250495.1 Deltaproteobacteria bacterium
TCGTCGGTTGTCTGCGGCTTGATCATGCCAAGGTCTTCGTCAGCCAAGCAGTCAAGGGACTTCGAGAGGTAGGCAGAAACTCGCTCGAGAAGCGGCTTGTCGCTTTCGCCCATGCCTCTTATAGCGCAAAAGGACGACTCTGGCGATTTGGGCGTGATCCTCACGTCGTCCCATCCCGCCACCTTCGTCACGTCGGGGCTACGTGCTGCCCAGAGACACCTCACGCGGTTGGTATCGGGGGGCTGGTCCTGTGGCACTAGGAAGGCCCATTCCCCACCCTTGGGACGCTTACATTCGAGAGCCCAAATGACGGAACTGGACCTGATTATCAGGTCGATAAACCCTTCATCCCCCGATTCAGGATCTCTCCACGGATGTTCACGAGCCACGATCCGCCAGTTATGATTGCCGGCCGACGCGCGCACCTGGTGCTCCACCCCAAGCTGGAATGGAAAGCCTGAAGCATTGACGAGGTTACGGAGAGTCTTCGATTCATCTGTTGCCATTTCAGTTTGTCAGCTAACTATTGATTATCTTCCACTGCCAGGAGACAACACCTCACGCATTCCATCTCTTGAGTTGCTGAAGCTAGTCTCGATCATCAAAGGGATTCAAGTATCCCAACGAAAATAGCGACAATGAAAAAAATGATGATCGCGAGCGGGATCAACGCCACAAGGAGTGCCAAGCCCCACCAGAACATAAATACGACCATACCAGTGAATTCACTGAGGTCGGGAAACCACGAATAGTTCCACCATTGGGTATTCAGTACGTTCAGCAGAATGTCCTTGACCATCTCCGGTGTCCTACACCATCAATCCCCAGAGAAGCTAACTACTGAGCATACTGGTCAGTGTATCCCGGTTGCTAGCTTTCCCACTGGTGGCCGGATTCTCCGCAGATTCCGGAGTCTTGTCAAGCCAGTCCGAAAGCCGCCGAGGCCACCATACACTGGTCAGTGTAAGTCCGTTATACCTGCTATGGAGAGGAGATTGCTTTTAATCCATCCGCAGGACTTCGGACTGCTCTCGCACCCAGATTCCGGAAGCCCTACCACTTTATCATATTCACCAACCCCAGGCTGACCCACGGCACGTAGGTCACCAATAGAGTGACCAACGCCAGCACGACGGTGAAGGGCCAACCGGATTTGAAGACTTCCCGGAAGGGAATGCGCGCTGCGGCCTGCTCAGGTTGCATCTTCCTGATGCTACAAAAGCCCCAACCACTCCGTCAATGATCGTTGAAGTTGATGGGAATCACCCTGGCTCAATCGTCCGACAGTTTTTGCGACCAAGGCTTGCTGCACTGTGTACAGTCCACGCTTCACTGCTGTCGGCACGTTTAGTCTGGCTGCCTTCCAATCGGCGAGCACAAACTCGCCAGCAAGAAGGGAAGCAGTTTTGCTGGTTAGAGGGACGATGAAAATGTCTTGAGACACATGCGGCGTACTTACAACAACTGCGGGCCTTATCTTCGAATCGGAGAGATCTGAAAAGGGATAGCGGACTAAGATGACTTCATTCTTTAAGAAGCTCGGCATAAACATCATCCTCGGGGTTATCCCAAATTGTATCGAGCGACGGCTGGCCCGCCTGGAGCCAGAAGTCGGCCTCGTCATCGGCCAGGAGTGTCACCAGCACTTTTGAACCTTCGGGAAGGTCTACCTGCTCCAATGGCTCGATTTTCCCCTCATGGATGATCGCCTTCAATGCTTTCGGCATGACATATACCTCAGGTGTTTAATAAC
>JAHFAP010000016.1:1853-24762 GCA_023250495.1 Deltaproteobacteria bacterium
AGGCTGATCCACGGCACGTAGGTCACCAAGAGAGTGACCAGCGCTAACACGAGAGTGAACGGCCAACCCACCTTGAAGACTTCCCAAAATGAGATGCGCGCGATGGCGGCGGTGGTGAAAAGCACGGTTGCGACGGGGGGAGTCTGTTGGCCGACGCCGAGGTTGATCGTAACGATGATTCCGAAATGGATCGGGTCGACGCCGATCTGGCGAATGAGCGGCATGACGATGGGCACAATGAGAATGATCGCCGCGGCGGAGTGGAGGAACATGCCGGCGATGAAGAAAAAGATATTCAGGAAGAAGAGAATCAAATACTTGTTCGAGGTGGTTTCCAGGATGATGCGCGCGAACTTCTGAGGGATCTGCTCGCTGGTGAGATACCAGCCGAGGACTGCGGAGGACGCCACGATGAGCATGACCACTGCCGTTTGACCCGTGGAGTCCTTAAGCACCCGCGCAATCTCGCTGGGGGCCAGCTCTCGATAGATGAAAGCTCCGATAATGAGAGCCGCCAGCACGGCGAGGGCGGCAACCTCGGTGGCCGTGGCGATTCCCAGGAAGATTCCTCCCCAGATTACGATCGGGATGAATAGCGCCCAAAAGGCCTTCAGGGTCGTCTTGCCGACCTTTTGGAGAGAGAACCTCGTCTCGACCGGCAGGTTGTACTTTCGGGCGTAATAGTAACTGAGGACCATCATGGCGCCGCAAGCGATAAAGCCCGGAAGGAATCCGGCAAAGAAGAGCTTCGCCACTGACGTCTCCGCCATCCATGCATAGATGATCATGGGAATGGAGGGCGGGATCAAGATCGCCGCGGAGGCCGCGTTCGAAACGATCGCAGCGCTCAGGGCCCTTGGATAGCCGCGCATCTCCATTGCCGGGATCACGACTTTGCCGATCGCCGCGGCGTCAGCCACCGAGGATCCGGAGATCTCGCTCTGGATCATCGTGGCCACCACCGTGACCATGGCCAAGCCGCCGCGAATGAAGCCGACGAGGCTGTTCGCCATATTCACCAGGCGCAGCGAGATTCCAGAAGTCTCCATGAGGCCGCCGGCCAGGATGAAGAGCGGGATGGCGAGCAGGGGAAAGCTGGAGGCGCCGGAAAAAAGGTTCAGGGGAACGATGCTGAGAGGCGCGGTTGCTTTCCAGAGCAGAAGGATGATTGTGGCGATGGAAAGACCGAATCCGATAGGGACGTTGATGACCGTCAGGAGGATGACTATTCCGAGGATGATCCACTCCACGCCGCTTTGTCTCCTCTCTGGTATTCTTGCCCGTACGCAATCTCGATCAGCTGCCTGAGACTGATCAAGAACATCAACCCACCTGTAATCGGCAACACGCTGTAGACCCAGCCCATCTTGATCCACACAAGGGAGACAGCGGTCTCGTCTCCCATCTTTCGCGTCAGCAGCCAGCCGTAGTAACAGAGCACGATTTGAAACCCGAGGACAAAGGATTGGCTGATGAACTCGACGATCCTCTTGGTTTCAGGCAGAAGCCCGTTCACTACTACTTCGAACCCGATGTGGCGCTGGTGGTAGAGGGCCACGACGGCGCCATAAAAGGTCAGCCACACGAGAAGGTAGGAGGCGAACTCGTCGTACCAGACGAGAGAGGCGTTGAGGAAGTAGCGAAAGAAGACGCCGAGCGAGACCACTACCACCATCAGGATGAGGAGGAGGACCGCCCACCATTCAACGAAATCGAAGAATCTCCGGAAGAATCGTTCCACAGCAATTAATTTTGAATTTTGAGTTACAATTCAAAATTCAGCATTCAAAATTCAAAACTCGTCACCGGAGTGACTGTATGAGTTTGACTAGCTCCGAGCCGCCGGGAACCTCCTTGCCAAACTCTTCGTAGATGGCCGCCGAGGCCTTGATGAAGGCATCTTTATCAATCTCGTTGGCCTTCATGGGGGGCGCGAGTTTGCCCATGAGTTCTTTATCCAGGCGCTCGCCCTCTGAGCGGGCAACGTCGCCCATTTCCCAGGCGATCTTGGAGAGCGTGTCCTGGACCTCCTTGGGCAGCTTTGCCCAGGACTCTTCTCCTATCACCAGATAGGCTGGGGTGTAGACGTGGCCGCTCAACGAGAGGAATTTTTGCACCTCCTGAAACTTTGCGGAGGCGATCTGCGGAAAGGGATTCTCCTGCCCGTCCATGACGCCTGATTGCAACGCCGAATAGACCTCAGCGAAGGGCATGGGTGAGGGGTTGGCGCCATAGGCCCTAAACATCTTGACCCGCCATACACCGCCCGGAACTCTCAACTTAATACCTTTCAGATCGTCGGGCTTAACGATGGGTCGGACATTGTTGGTGATATGGCGGAATCCGTTTTCCCAAACTCCAAGGACCCTTATGCCTTTCGCCGGGAGTTCTTCGAAGAGGATTTTCTGCGCCTGTCTGTTCTCAGCTACCTTCTTTATGTGGGCGCGGCTTACAATGATGTAGGGCATTTCGAAGACGCCGATTTTTTGCTCAGCTGTGCTCATAATGGTTGATGGAATGAACATCTCCGGTGCGCCGACCTTGATACCCCGCATCATTTGCTCGTCGGTGCCGAGCTGGCTCGAGTGGAAGACCTTGACCTCCACCCTCCCCTTGAGCGCGGCATTCACCCTCTTGGCGTACTCGTCACCCATGATCGCGAAGATCGAGTCTGGGCCAGGGAACCCCACGTGGCCGAGCCTGATCGTGGTGGGTTGCTGGGCCCGGGCAGGGGAGTGCAAGATCAAAACACTAACAAAGGCGATCGCGAGAGCTAAAGTCAGTCTTGGCTTCACTGTATTCTCTCCTATTCTTCCGCCTGCGGCGGAGCTAACTCTTCAAAGTACAGGCCTGCTTGATGATGCGCTCGGCCCGACCCGTGTTGAATACCCCGCAGATGCAGAAGCGGGCCATGTAGCGGACCGCTTCCTCAGGGCTGCGACGGTTCTCTTTGACCCATTCCATCATTTTTTTTGCAAAATTGGCTGAGACCATTCCGTGGCCGCACATGGAGGAGAGCTCCAGGGTGGTCGCGTCCGGCAGTTTATCTACACGCCCGCGAAAGCCGAGGGAGTATTCCACGCTGTGGCGGGCGATGCCGGCGTCGCGGCAGCAACGCTTCGCCTCATCCATAGGAGCGCTGATATTGACGGAGATTCCAAGGTCAGCCGCCTTCACCTCCTCGACGAAGGCTCTCATCGCTTCGTAGTTGTCAAAGACCGCCGCCACGGTGGTGTGCCCCTCAATCCCGGCGATCACCTGTTCGGGGTCGGGATGCTGGTTCCGCTTCCAGTGAGCCGTTGGGTTCATGTCCTGGCGCGGACGCAGCATTCCCCCTTTAGTCGCGTCCCCGATATTCACCGGGTCGTGCTTTAGCGCCAGGCGAAGGAAGCACCGGTACTTCTCCACGAGGTTCTCGTCGTTGAGATCGCGGGTCGCCATGGCGAAGACGATGTAGTCGTCCCGGACCGGCTCCGGGTTCGGCGCGGGCTCGAAGGCGTAGTGTTCGCTATAACGGTGCAGCGTGTTGGTCATGTTATCAATAGACAGGTGTTAGGAATTAGGGATTAGGCGTTAGGGGCCTCCCTAACCCCCAATTCCTAATTCCCAATCCCTAATCCCCTCTGAGTTACGCGGCCAAGCCCCAGGTTTGTCTTTCCCCGGTAAGTCGCGTATCCCTCCCGCTCCAGGATCTCGCGCAGGGAATCGTTTCCTTCCATGTCGCAGCGGGTGGAGACGCCTATGCTGATCACGGTCTCCACCTCTCGGGCGAGCTCCCTGATCCTTTGAAGCACAGCGGGCACTTGCTCCAGGCGCGCTTTGATCTCGACGATGGCCGAGAGAATCTTTTCGTTGAGAATATCTTCGCGGATCAATCCGCGCGAGCTGTCACGCATCAGCGAGGTCACCGGATTGTTTTGCTCGAACTGCACGCCGATCTCGGCGAGGGCGGCGGTGACCCGCTCGATGTCCCGGAAGCGGGCGCCCACGCCAGGACGGCCAAACTCCACGACGAAGCCGGCCTCTCCTTCCTTCACCCGGTCGGTGACGTCATTGGTTTTCACCTCGGCGGTGCCGCGGCCGTGGATCCCGGTGGACTCATGCGGAACTTGCGGATCGGAGAACGCGCGGCGGACGATTCTGGGCCACGTTAGCTCTTGGGGAACGATGGCATCGGTCGGACAGATATCCGGCTCGGGATCGAAGCGGAAGCGAAAGAACTTGGCCACTCCGCGGATCGTCCGCACCATGGCCGGGTTCAAATGCTCCTTCGACATGCCCCGGTAGCAGGCGAAGCATTCCACGCACTCGTCCTGATTGACGGTGGCGCGGCCGATGTTCGGGTCGATGTGGATAGCCCCCATGGGGCATACCGGCACGCAGTTGCCACAGGCCACGCACTTATGCGGATCAATTTTCATGGCCTACCATATCCTGTTGCAGCACTCTCCAGGAGATAGGACTCGGCCGCGGATAGGCCAGCGCCTAGCGGCACTGGAACTCCAAAGCTTTTGAGCGTCATCTCGACACCGGCAAGCCCACCGAGCAACTCCATCTCGTTGAGGCTTCCCAGGTGGCCTATCCGGAAAACTCTTCCCTTAGTCTTTCCTAGACCGATACCCAGGGACATGTCCAGGCTCTTCTGAGCATGTGCGATAAAGGCGTCAGAGTCAAATCCGTCAGGCATGCAGACAGCCGTGACCGTATTCGAGTACTCGTCGCGATTTTTTGCCAGGATCTTTAAGCCCATGCCTTGGACAGCGCGCCGACAGGCCTCGGCCAGTCGTGCGTGGCGTCGGAATACGTTTGGAAGCCCTTCCTCGGCTAGCATAGCAAGACTTTCCTTCAAACCGAAGAGGAGCGCCGTGGCTGGGGTATAGGGAAACTCGCCACGGGCATTTCGCTCGAGAACCGGTCCCCAGTCCCAGAAAGAGCGTGGACATCTGGCGGACTTACTTGCTTTTAGTGCCTTGTCGCTGACGGCCAGGATGGCCATCCCCGGCGGAAGCATGAGTCCCTTTTGCGGTCCCGTTAGAGCCACGTCCACTCTCCGCTCGTCCATACGGAAGTCGATGGAAGCGAGCGAACTAACTACGTCCACCAAAAAGAGCGCTGGGTGGCCCGCACCGTCTATGGCTTGGCGAATAGCAGCGATGTTGCTGGTGACCCCGGTCGAGGTTTCATTGTGGACAACCAGCACAGCCTTGAGCTTGTGATCCTTATCGGCGCGCAGATGTTCTTCAACTTGCGCGGACAGAATACCATGCCCATAGGGAAGCTCCAGCTTTTCTACCTGGATTCCATGGGCGCTAGCCGTTTCACAAAAGAGGGTGCTGAAGTGGCCATTGATGCAGCCCAGCACGCGATCTCCCGGCGATAATGTGTTGACCAGGCAGGTCTCCCAAGCTCCTGTGCCAGAGCCTGGGAAAAGGACAATCCGGCCCTCAGAGGTTTGGAATACAGCTTTGAGTCCCTCCAGAACCTCCTGCAATAGGGCGGCGAACTTTGGTCCGCGATGGTCGATCAGGGACTGGGATATAGCCCGGACCACCCTTTCCGGAACGAGGGTCGGGCCGGGAATCTGGAGAAACGGACGGCCAGAGATCATAAGCTAGATCTCCTTAGAAAAGCTCTCTCTCTGTCCTGACTTCCTCCCTGGGACGCCAGCGGAGGAGATAGGCCTCGGCCCGGTTGATCACCTCGTTACAGAGTACCACAACGAGGGCGAGGACGAGAATGCCGCCCAGGGCACCGGTCGTTGAGAAAAGAGAGGTATTGTAATTGATGAGATAGCCCAGCCCTTTGCTGGCGGCGATAAACTCCCCAACCACGGCTCCTACCAAGGCATAGGGAACGCTGATTTTTAGTCCAGTGGTGACCCATGGGATCGTAGAGGGGATCGTAACCTTAAAAAGAATCTGCCGTTCGCTGGCGCCCATGACGCGTAAAATATTTTTTAGCTCTATGTCCACGCCCTTGACCCCGGAAAAGGTGTTAAAGAAGGTGAGAAAGAAGACCACGATCACCACCAGGATGACTTTCGAGTTGGGACCGATCCCAAACCAGATGATGAACAGCGGCGCCAGCGCGATGCGCGGGATGCCGTTGAAGGCCACGATGTAAGGGTCCAGGATCTGGGCCAGCGTTTCTCTTCTTGCTAAGACGAAGCCTGAACTGATGCCGGCCAGCGCGCCGATAAAGAAGCCGGTGAAGGTCTCGTACAGCGTGATGGCGAGATGGCCGAAGATCGAGCCGTCCGAGATCACCTGCCAGAGGTAAACGGAGACCCTGGATGGACTCGAGATCCAGAAGGGATCGATGAGCCTCCCCGAGGTCAACTCCCAGAGCGCAAGCAGGAGAAGACCGAAGAGCAGGCGGTAGAGAAAAAGACGTCCGCGGCTAATCATTTGGGCAAGAAATCGTTGGTGACGAGTTCGGAGTAGCCCACCCGCTTCTTCAAGATCCCCGCCTGTTCCAGAATATCCTGCGTGATCTGCACGCTGCGTTCGCTCGTCCGGCCATCAGGACTCAGCGCGGGGAGCACTGACTTCACGCCTGCGAGGAGCAGCGCGGGATCGGTCTGGCCCAGAAAAGGCTTGAGCGCCTCGGCGACCTGCTCAGGAGTGCTTTGGAGCGCCCACTTGTTTGCTTTGGTCAGCGCTCGCGCCATCTTGCGCACGAGGTCCGGATTCTTTTCTACGGTCTCAGGACGGGCGATGAGATTCTCCATGAGGAATTCGGGGATCGAAGGGTCCTCGCCCTTGGCGTTGTTGATGAACATGATCGCGAACCCCCGGCTGATCGCCGTTTCTGGAACCGGAGTCGCCGTAAGCGCGACATCGACTTTGCGGTTTTCCAGAGCCGCGAGCCAGGTCGGCCCGGCGCCTATAGGAATGATCTGTACGTCCTGCTGCGGCACGTAGCCCGCCTTGCGGATCACGAAGCTAGCAAGGTGCGCGGTCAAGGCTCCGGGATTGGTGACCCCGACTGTAAGCCCCTTAAGCGCCTTGAGCTTTTCCTGCAACGGCGTGCTTTCGCTGATCCCCTTTGTCTTGGCCGCATCCTTATGCATGGCCCAGTTGATGAACAGCCTGTTGAGGCCGCTCATGACCATGAGGAGTTTTTTGCCCTCCTGGTGGGCCAGGATGACGTTATCGCCGGTGGTGAAGCTGAACTCCACATCCCCGGCGATGAGCGCCCTGATGTCCGGTCCTCCTCCGCTCGTAGAGGTAACATCCACATCCAGCCCCTCCTCGGCGAAGAAGCCCTTTCCCTGGGCCAGATAAACCGGCGTCATGGACAGGGCCACGACGGGAATCGTCATCTTTACCTTCCTGGGCCCCTGGGCATAGGCGGGTTGGCAAAAATAGCCAATGTGGAGAAGAGCCGCGGAAAAAACCATTGAGATAAACCGCTTCATCAGAATTTCTCCTTTCTACACTTCCGTCATAATAACTTCGGGTCGCAGTTCACGCCAGAGCCTCTCATAAACTTCTTGGAACTCCCGGCTGGTGTGGATCTGGTACACATCGCGCGGCCGCGGTATCGGCACCGCGGCGATATGTTTGACTCTGCCGGGGCGCGAGGTCATCACGATCACGCGATCGGCGAGCGTAATCGCCTCGATCAGATCATGGGTGATGAATAGAATCGTCTTCCTGTTCGCAGACCAGAGCTTGAGAAGCTGATCCTGAAGCACGATCCTGGTCTGGGCGTCCAGCGGGCCGAAAGGCTCGTCCATAAGGATCAACTCAGGATCATAAATCAGCGTCCGGATGATGTTGGCCCGCTGGCGCATGCCGCCGGAAAGCTCGTGTGGATAATGCTCCTCAAACCCGTTGAGCCCGACGCGGTCGATCAGCTCCTCGGCACGGCGCCGTCTCACGCTCTTCTCCACGCCCCGGATCTCCAGCGACAGCTCCACGTTTTCGATGAGCGTCCGCCATGGCAGCAGGTTGTCTTTTTGGGTGACATATCCGATCTCAGGGTTGATGCCATTCACGGCGCGGCCGCGGAAAACGATTCGCCCCGCGCTCGGCGGCAGCAGCCCGACGACGAGATTGAGCAGCGTGGACTTGCCGCATCCAGAGGGGCCAACCACCGTGACAAATTCTCCGTGATCCATGCCGAGGGCTAGGGAATCCAAGGCCAAGACCTTCTTGCCGCGAACGTTGAATTCCTTGCTGATACCCTCAACGGTGAGAAGTTGTGCCATGAAATCTAAGGCGTAATTTGGGCGATCGAGGCGCCGATCCCGTCCAAAGAGGTTTTGCCGTCAGCGGCGAGATTGTCCCGCCGCGGCGTATCGAAGTTGCTGATGTAAGCGGTGTTGCCGACGAAAACAACGGAAGTGGGGAATTCCAGCGGCCCTTTGCTGCCGTTTTTGGCGATGTCCTGAACCTTTCCGTCAAGGGTGACCATGACAACGGCATTGCGCTCATTGGCCGCGACCCAAAGCCTGCCGCTGGGATCGAAGGCCGGCCCGTCCGCTCCCTCTAGCAGGGGGCTTTGCGCCACCAGGGTCGGCTTGCCGGCTTTCTCATCGGCGCCGACGGCTACCTTCCAGACCGCGCCGCGAGCCGTGTCCGCCACATAAAGGACCTCTCCTTTAGCATCAAAAGTAAACCCATTGGCCGTAATGGCTTGCTGCGTTTTCCCGTCAGGAAGCGTGCGGGTGTAAAGCTCGATCTGAGCCCAGTCCTGGGCGGCCCCGCCCGCAGGACCGATGCGGTAGATCTTTCCGTTGCGGCCGCCTGAGACATAGAGAATTCCCCGTTTGTCAAAGGCTATTCCATTGGCTCCTTCGGTGCCTGTCGCAAAGGTCTCGGCAACCCCCGGTTTTTCAGGATTGAGATCGGCTTTCTTGATGCGGAGAATCTCGCGGAACGGACCGCTGGTTATATAGAGATCGCCCTGCTGGTTGAAAACGATTCCGGAAGTGTCGGCCCTGACCCTCTTGCCATCGATCGCGCGTGATTCCACGCGGCCCACCACGATGAGCTTGGGATCCTTCGGATCGATTCGGATGACGTTTCCCGTAACCCGGTCGCAGACATAGAGCCGACCTTGCTGATCGGCGGTGACGGTCTCCACGATGACAGTCTGGTCCGCGCTGTTCGGATCGAGATCGACCAGGATGGATACCTTTGCAGCCCGTGCTCCAGATCCAGCCAGGGCGCATCCTGAAGTTAAAGCGGAGGCACATAAAAGGACCAACCATTTTAGTTTCAACGTGGTTCTCCTCCCTGCTTCGTTGTCAGCGAGGAGCGATTCGAATTGCGGCCGGGTAGCCTTTAACCTTTACACGGACTCCGGTGTCCTTAAGGGCTTTCCCAGTCACGCTGTAAACCGCCAGCTCCCGCTCCACGTAGTTCTGCACGATAATATATTTGCCGTCAGGCGTAAATGTCGCGCCTTGAGTGTTCTTGCCTGTGAGGGCCTCGGCGACCTTAGATGCTTTCCCTCCCTTAAGGGAGAAGAGCAGGAGCTTTCCGTTCTCCGCGAAGAAGGGACTTTTCTTCGGCATGTTGGATCCGTCCCTGACAGCGACGGCCAGCCACTGCCCGTCAGGTGAGATAGAGATTCCCTCCGGGGCCTGGCCGACAGTGATGTGATCCACCGAGCGAATCAGCGGCGAGGTCATGTCGATGAGCGTCACAGAATCGATATTCCCCCCTCCCTGGCCTTGGTTGGCGGCTACAGCCAACCTCCCATCGGATGAGAAATCCAGCGTGTAGGGATTCGACCCGGTTGTCGCGTCCCGCTTGGTGTACTCCACCTTCGTCCCATCGATGCTTAAAATGGCGACAGTTCCCTCTCCGCGCTTCGAAGCGAGGGCCCATCTGCCGCCAGGGCTGATGGCGACGTCGCTGACTCGGGACCTCTCATCCCCAATTTTCACGTTCCCTACGTGCTTGACAGTCTTTCCGTCGATGGTGAGAACGGAGACGGTTCCGTCCGAGGGATGGGCCACGAGAGCGAGATCCCCGTTTCTATTGATAGAAACCCCACTAGGCCCGCGTCCCAAGGGCAGCCGGCTAATGATTTTTGGGGGCGAACTCTCCAGGTCAACAACCTGAAGAGTCTCGTCCGGGATCACTTTAGTCTTGTCCTTGGGATCAATTTTATTTGTGTTCGAAACCAGAGCCAGCTTTTCATCCGGGCTCAGCGCGACACCATTCGGAGGTCCAGGGGTGCCGTGCATTACCTCGATCTCGGCCACGACCCGCGGCGGAAATTTAGAGACATCGAGGATCATGAGAGTATCCGGCTCCGGTGGATCAGCGACCTTATAAGCGCCGTCCACTTGAGGATACTTTCCATCGTTTGCCGAGAGGACTAGGTGGCCGGCCCAGGTTGTGTTAGCAATAACGCCCAGGCCCAGGCAGAGAGCCGCTAGCGATAACCAACGCAGTCTCATGGCAGCCTCCTTTCCAGTAAAAATTTTTCTCTTTCAATCTTACGTTTCTCCGTTAAGCCCACTGAGGAGAGGGATTCTAGATGAAACAAGCGTCAAAGGGAAGAAAAAAAAGGCCCCCGGAATCTCAGGGGCCTTGTTGAATTAAAGACTAGGTGCCGGCCATGTGAGGCCTTACTGAAACGGATTCAGTTTCTCATCCGCCCTTTTTCTCTTTCTCAGCGCGGAAATCTGCCCGGAATGTCTTGTGACAGTTTCCGCAGGCACCCTCACGGACGTTACCTAGGGCTTTGACCTGAACATTCACCTCGGCCTCATTTTTGGCTGCAGCCGCCTTGCTTAGGGCCTCAGCCGCCTTCCTCACCTTCCCGGGGTTCTTACTGAACTCATCCCATTTCTCCCAGATATCCGGGTGGGCTCTAGATTTCTCAGAGATGCTCCCTTTAGGAAAAAGGTCAAGCACTTTGTCCATATTACCCACGATGTCTTTCGCTTTTATCTCTACAGTAGCATAGTCTTTTTCCTCCACGGCCTTTGCTATGACCTTAACGGCGGCGCTGTTAGCCTTCATCAAACTCTTTCTCTTTTCGATCACGTCATCCTGAGCGAAAAGCGCCGCAGAGACGAAGAGGGATAACAGGACAAACAACCCTGCCGACAAAAGTTTACCTTGATGCATTTTTTCTCCTTTCCATTTCAGATTTACACTGGTTGCCGGGTTAATCTTGTAAGCCTTCTGTCGAGGGCACACTTCCGCTCCCCTTGTTGACCATCCGGAAAGACAGGGGGGGTCTCGGATAGCGGGCGTCAACTCCTGGCGGCCTACTTTACGAGATCAGCGAGCGACTTCGCGGCCTTTGCCTTCGCCTCAGCACGGTAGTGAAGCTCCGCATTCTTCTTGTCGGCAGCCTCCTTGTGGTCGGCCTCGGACTGCTTCACTAGATCCTTGGCTAACGCGATGATCGCCATGGCGCGCCCCTTCTCCCTCTCATCTGTCACCTTCATAGCAGCCGACTCGGCTTTGGCAATCGATTCGTTGGCCTCCTTCTGGAGCTTGGGGCAAGTGAAGGCGAACACGCCTCCAACCAGAAGTCCCACCAAAATCAGAGTAGTTAGTAAAAGAGTAAATGTCTTCATAGTATCCTCCTTCTTTAAATTTACTTTGATGCCTTAAAGTTTTTTACAAAGTTAAGGTGCGGGCTTCTGTTAGCCACCTCGGTTGACCTTTTTGACCTCGTTCAATAGCGTTTCCGTAGAGAGAAGATCCTTTTCAGTATTGGTGGGACGGATGTTCACGTAACGCACCACTCCCTCCTTGTCGATAATGACATAGGAGCGCTTGGCGAGCCGTCTCTCCTGGTCGTACACGCCGAAGGCGGTCATCAGTTTCCCATCCCGGTCGCTGAGGAGCGGGTAGTTGATCTTGGCGAAGTCGGCAAAGGCCTTCTGTGAGAAGGGGGCGTTGGCGCTGACTCCCAGGACTTCGGTATTCTCGGCCTGAAACTTGTCATAATTGTCCGAACCGGACGCTTGCAAGTCCTTGATTCATGTCGGAGCAAAGTCCAGGACGTAAAAATTGATCAGAACATTTTTTCCCCGCAGGCTGCTGAGCTTGAGTTTCCCCCCCTTGGTGCTGTCTAGCTCGAAATCCGGCGCCTTCTGTCCGACATCGAGGGCAGCCGCGGAAAGGGCCGTGGCCAGCACAAAGATAAGAGAGAAGATCGAATACACCGAGGCTCTTTTCAATTGTCCCATGAGCGATCTCCTTCTAATTTGACGCCGACCAAGCCGAAATCATGCAGGCCGGACCCGCCAGCACGCCCTTTATCCCCTAGTTGGCTTTGGCTGTCAACTCCCCAAACGGGTGTTTGTAGCTCCACCTTGTTGGAGAGAGACTACCCTATGGCGTCCCTGACAGCCAGGACCGCGGCCTCGGTGCGGTTTTTCACCTGGAGTTTTCGGAACAGCGCCTTCAAATGCATCTTGATAGTCTCGCGGGAGATATTGACCAGGCGACTCATCTCCTCGTTGCTCAGCCCCTCGGCCAGGAGGTGAAGCAGCCTGAGCTCCTGCTCCGTCAGGCTATACTTCTCGGCAAACTCTTCTTTTCTCTCGCCCTCAGAGATATGGGAAGCTCGCGGCGCGCGCGGGAGTGTCAGATGGGCCAAGTAGGGTGAGGTGAGCGCTTTGCCCTGGTAGGTATGGCGGATGATCTCGATGAAGTCCTTTTGATCCGCGTCTTTAAGAATGTAACCGGTTGCGCCCGCCCTCAAAGCCGAAATAATTTTTTCGTCATCGTCGTGGATCGAGAGCATAAGAACTTTGGCCTTCGGGACCAGGCTGGATATGAGTTTAGCCGCCTTGATCCCGTCCATCTTCGGCATCCTCACGTCCAGCAGGGCAATGTCCGGCTCTCTCTCTTGCGCCCGTACCACCGCCTCCTGGCCGTCCGCCGCCTCCGCAACCACTCTGATATCTCTCACCCCTTCCAGCAGCTTCCTCAAGCTTTGGCGGAAGAGGCGTTCATCATCGGCGATCAGTATCTTGATCGGCATAGGCCAGTTGCTCCTCCTCGGGGTTGAGTGGCAAGGCGACCGAAACCGCAAAGCCCCCGCCACTCCGGCTTTCGGCCCAGATCTTTCCCCGGTGCGCCTCGGCCACGAGCTTGCAGTAGGGAAGGCCGAGGCCGGTCCCGGTCTCGAGATTTCCCTGATCGCGCGAGTAAAAAACGTCGAAGATCCTCGGCAGATCGCGTTCAGGAATACCCGACCCTTCATCCTCGACTCGAATCACGACGCGGGTCCCTGGCCCCACGTCGCTCTCCACCAGCGACGTCGATATCTGGATACGGCTTTGGTGCGGAGAAAACTTTATGGCATTACTCAGCAGGTTGATCAGCAGGCGCGTCAGTCTTCTTTTATCAGCGACCAGCGAGATGTGGGGCGCGTCGGCGCGCGTGATGAGCTCGATCTTTTTCTCCTCAAGCTCCGGACCGAGGATGCGCAGACTGGTCTGGATCAGCTCTTCGACGCGAAGCGGGCTTAGGGCAAGGGGCAGGTCGCCGAAGTCCGAGCGGTAGATATCGAGCATCTCATTGACCATGCCGATAACCAGATCCCCCGCGCTCACCAGATCCTGAAGGATTTTTTTCCTCTGCCCGCCATTGATTTCCGGCGGAGTCTGTTCGAGGCGCTCCAGCGTCTTTTTAATCCCCAGAAGCGGGTTCTTGAGATCGTGCGCGATCATATGGGCCATGGCGGCCCTCTTCTTCTCGGTATCCGCCAGCTCCTTGCTGCGCTCAGCAAATTTCCGCTCCAGTTCCTGGCGGTAGCCTTCCACCTCAGCCTTGGAGCGGCGCAACTCTTGCAGCATCCGATTGAAGGAGGCAGCCAGCGCTCCGATCTCGTCTTTAGACTCCATGCCCACGGAGGCTGAATAATCGCCCGCGGCAACCTGCTCGGTCCCCCTGACCAGCTCCTTTAACGGTCTAGTCAATCGCTGGCTCAGGATCCAGGAAATGGAAAAGGCCAGCGCAATGCCAAGCAGCGCGACCGAGAATAGGGCCTTTTGCAGGCTACCGATCGCGGCCGTCATCTCCCGGGAAGGGTAGAAAATGGAGATAGCACCTTCGGTCCCACGATCGGTTGCCAGCGGCAGACGGATCTCCAAAGAGGGTGAAGGGCCGTCCCGATGCCATTGGGATTCTTGGCTGCGAATGCTTTCGGCCGTTACTGCCGATGTCTGCTTTACTGGTTGGCCAGCGGCGTCAGACGTGTAGAGATAATCGCCGATGGCGATAAGAACTTTTCCGCCGGCTATTTGTTCCAGTTTTTTGACCAGGTCGCGGTTGAGCGCGTAGCCGGCATTGACCGCACCCAGGATCTTGTCCCCCTCGATGCTCTCCGCGGCGCGGAGATATGCCCTGCCGGCGCGCTCCTCGACGCCATAGTTGGACAAGTCGCCCTTGCCTTGCAGAAGGCCTTGGATATCCTTTGCCAAGGCCGGCCTGTCGCCGTAAGCGGAGGGGTCATGAACGCGCAGGAAAATCTTACCGTCCGGTTCCAGGATCTCGATGAAATCCATCTGGACCGAGCCAACTAGGGGCAAAAGATGTTGGAATAATCTCGCGCGTTCCTTTTTCTTCAGAGCATCGGCAACCCCTGGCATCTCCGCTATCCAGTGGACCAGCCCGGTCGCCGTTTCCTGCTTTTCGCTCAAAAGGAGTTTGACCTGCTCTGCTTGGGCCCGAGACTTTTCCGCAAAGCGGCGCTCCAAGATCGTGGACAGAGTCTTAGAGGTCCAGAGGATCGCCAGACCCATGGGCAGGAGAATGATCAGCAAAGAGGAAAGCAGGAGTTTATGGAGAAGGCTCCTCATCGATTGCCCTCCGGTTCGGTGCCCTGATCAGCGAATTTTACAAGCCCAAGCATCCACTCCTGGACGAGGCGGTTTGGTTGACTCTTGGAAATCAAGAGCTGCGGTCGAGTGAAGGGATAGAGCTCGGCCTGGATATTTGCTGCGGTGGGAGGTTTTCCGTCGATGGCTAATACCTTGACTCCCTCAGCTTGTGCCTCCTCTACACGGACGATGCCGTAACCAAGCGAGCCGCGGACACGCTTGATCGTCCTCAAGATTTTGTCTTTGTTGGCCCGCAAGATGAAGGCCTTCTCTTGGCCGGTAAAGCCTTTGCCGAAAAGGCTGTCGATAAAGGTTCCGTGGAGGGCAGAACTCCCCTCGCGCGTCATGGGTACGATTCCCTTATCTTCGCCGCCGACCTCGCGCCAGTTCGTGATTTTTCCCAGATAGATCTTTTGGAGCTGTTCCAGGCTAAGGCCGGTCACTGAGTTCCACGGGTAGCTGAGGAGGATAATGGCGTCGTGACCCATGGATTCGACATGGAGTGCGGCATTTTCAGTGACGCTAAGATTGCGGGTTACGAGGCCGATCTGGATCTCGCCCGTCTGCGCCGCGTTGACGGCATAATTGGAGTTCCCGCGCCTGATTTCGATCTCGATCCCGGGATGGGCTTTGCGAAATCTGTCCGAAAACCTCTCCGCCACGGGGGTAAGAGATTGGGCGCCGCCGATTATGATTTTTTGTTGCTGTGCCTGAGCATTCAGAGACGAGGGGATCATCAGCAGGGCAGGCAGCAGCAAGGGTAGGGCGAGCCGCGCTGCGGTCATGAAGATATTCCTTAGAGCCCGCACCAGGCTAATATGGCATCCCTTCAAAAGCTGTCAAGCGGGGGGAAACTGCCTTGGTTAACTGCATTGCGGATTCGATCACCAGAGGGGAAAGACAATGATCGGACTTAACTCGCTGTAGTGAGCGGCTTAAGCTCTCTCCTGCCGAGCCGGACAGCACCAGTTTCGGTCACGAGGATGTGATCGCCAATTTGAACTACGCGGTTCGTCCTCTTCACGTCCTGTATGAAATCCCTCTTCAGTCGAATCGCCGGCTTGAAGTCGAAGGTCATGCCTGGGACCAGCACGATCCCTTCGTCGCCCCGCGAATTGGTTGGTCCTATTCGGGGTCGCGAGAGGTTGGCGATGCCACTGCTGTGGAGCACGACCCCAGACCGATCTTCCGCGTTCAGCTTCTCCACAGCGGCAGCATAGTGATCCACGAGCTGGCCGCAGGTGGTTTTTCCCGGTACGATCAAGGCGAGCGCATCGAGGAACAGTTTGATGGCGACTTCCGTGGCGTTCTTGTAATAGTTGTAGCCCGGCGTGTTCGAGTTCCCTACGAAGATCGAGTGGTTCACTTGGCCTCGATAACCCTGAACCGTCGCGTCGATCTCCTGGCTGATAATTTGTCCCGGTTGGAGCGGGTCATCGACGGGCGCGCCCAGGGTTGAATTGGCGGGTTCGTCGAGAGCGATCGAGAGACGGGTCGGATCCTCGCCGGTTTCTGCAAACATATCCGTGAAAGTGGCGAACCAGATATCCGCCTGGCGTTTGGCGGGAGGGCGGGCGCTTCGCATGATAGTCTCAATCGCCTTTTCCCCGACTGTGACCGAACGCCTAATTACCTCCTGCTCTTCACGGCTCTTGACCATCGCGGCTTCATCTACCGGACCCGGGTCCGGGCCCCACCTCTCTATAGGCACAAAGAGGACTCCCGCAAGAGCGCTTCTCAAGTTCTCCAGATAGGTGGCGGAGACCAGACCTTCCGGGTCAAACCGGCTGCCGACAAGTTTGGCGACGCCGATTCGCGCTCCTGATCTGCTCAAACCCAGAGCCCTTAAACTCCCAATGACGCTTTTGGAGCCCTCCCCTTGGCTGAGGGCAAGCTTGCCGCCGGAGAGCCAAGCGGCAAGTCTCCCTTCCCAGAAAGTCTTGTTCCGTTCCGTGGGCAGCAGCGCGTGCGCCGGCTTAGAGGGGTCTCGGGGAAAGATGACATCGGCGCTTCCCGCGCGGCCGCCGATTTGTGTCAGGTATCGGGTATAGGCGGTGTCGCTGCTCCCGAGCGCAATGATGGCATCCAGATTCCACTGGGATCTCGCCATAATGCGGCGGACGACTTCCCACCGCCGGTCGCGCTCGGCCACGGTGAAAATGGGATTTGCGATCGCTATTCCGCCAAGAGCTGGCTCCCGCGCTTGGGCAAAACCCTCGGACTGGAAGAGTAACCCTGAAAACGGAATGCCAACTCCGGCGAGTGACATGTTGCGCAGAGCAACACGCCGGGAAATCCCCTTGCCGTCGAACTCAATCCGATTTCTTTTGCCGGGCATCGTTTAACCTCCTTTGTGTTTGGAGCCGGCGCCGTGACCGCGCCGATTCCTAGCACAGCGGGGGGCTTTGTCAAGCCTCCTCTATTAGTTCGGGGTGAGAGTCAAAACGGGCCACGTCTTCGCCTCTTCCTCGTCGTGCCACAGACGGATGTATTTCCCGTCGCGCCACAGCTCGGTCTGGTCTTGGTAGTGGGGCGAGAAAAAATGGCCCGACTGACCCGACGGGAGAACAAAGAGGGACCGCTCCGGCGCGGCCAGGTCGATGATCATCCTGAGCGATGGCCCGACCACATGTTCATAGGGATTGGAGCGTCGGTAAAAGCCCATATTGATCGTCACTCCGTCTCCCGGAGAGGGAAATGGGCCAAGAGAAAGGAGCCGTCGCAGAAATCTGATCCTGTCGAGAGGATGACGCAGGGTCAGAGTATGGATCTTGCCCCAGCCCCATTGCTCTATGTCTGCGCCGAGTCGTTGCGCAAGCTCGTCACGCGCCTCGCGCAGGCTCTTGTCAATCATCGCCTGCCTTGGGCGCGAGGCGAACCACGGCGACTGGGGGTTGCGCAGGATCTGTTCCATCGGAGCAAGCGATTGGTTAAAGATTTCGGTGTACGCCAGGAATAGCTCGTCACCGAGCACGGGTTTGAGCAGATTGCTTGTCAGGCGCTGGTAGAAGAGATGGAAGAGAGCAGACGCCGCGCTATTTTCTGAACAGTCGCCGACCCAGCGAAGAAGTTTTTCCGCGGCTTTCCCGAGAGAGTCGTTTTCCCGCGCAACCACTTCGAGATCTTCCCGAAGGGTTTCCACCATATCTCTCCCATGCACGGAGACTCTGTCGCTCTGAATTTCAGCCATATCCTCGGCAGAAAACTTTTCCTTTGAAGTTAGCAATTCTTTGATGCGCCGTATGCGGTAGGGTGGGTCGAAAAGATCGGAGAGGTGATAGGGATAGCCATCGTCCACGATGCGGTTGTTTGCCGTGGCGATGACGCCCTCGGGCGGATTATAGAGGTAAGGAAGCTCCTCAAAAGGAATGTCACCCTTCCATTCAAACTCTGCACTCCAGCCGGGCAGGGGAAGGAGCGACGGCGGCTGCGGGCGAATCGGGACCCTGCCTGCCAGACTATAGCCGACGTTACCCTTTCGGTCCGCATAGACATAGTTGAGCGCGGGGGCGGCCTGGTGGGAAATGCTCTCGCGAAACTCGTCCCAGTCGCGCGCCCGATTGACTCCGTAGAGGGCGCGCAACTCCTGGCTCGGATCATGCGCGGTCCATTTAAACGCCAGCGCTTCCTCTCCTGCGCAGCTGTTGCCCCGTATGAAGTCGCCGATGAGCGGCCCATGACGGGTGAAGCGGATCCTCTTTACGATCTCTCTTCCACCCCGTACGGTTATCTTTTCTTCTTCGAACTGCATCTTAGTCCATTGGCCGTCTGCCAGATAAAGGTCTGGCTCTTGAGGATGGATCTTTTCGCAGTACAGCTCCGCGTCATCGCAGAGCGCTGCGGTCACTCCCCAGCCGATCCAGCGGTTGTGGCCGAGGTGGACGCATGGGGAGCCCGCGATGGAGGCGCCCCAAACCTCAAACTCGTCCTCGCCCTGTTTGGCGCGTGCCGCCCGGAGATGGATAAGATACCAGAACGACGGCAGATCCATCCTAAGATGCGGATCGTTGCACAGGATCGGACTTCCCGTAGAGGAGCGCCAAGGCGCAACGACCCAGTTGTTGCTTCCTTGTCCTGCCGGGCTCCAGCCGGTTTGCTGAAAAGTTCCGCTCACAAAGCGCAGCAGCTCACGAGTGTCTGCCGCGATGGCCCGGGTGATGCTGGGTCCGGTTGAAGGATAGGCCGGGAGCAGAGATTTAAGTTTATCCTGCTGGCCTGCCAGCCTGTCCGCAACGGCGATCCAGGTCAGGCGGGTGAATAGAGAAGTGGAAAGAAAAAAGGCAAAACCCTTTGCAATGGTGAGGCTATCCTCTGGGCGCCACGGCCCGGGTTCATAGCGCAGCAGGCGAAACTCCAGCGGCAAAGACTTGAGATGGGTTTCGATATAGCGGTTGACGCCTGCGCTGTAGGCTTCCAGGATTTCGACATGCTGCTCGGGCAGGCGCCGGAGCGACGCGCAGGCTGCCTTGCGCATTCCCATTAGCCGGAGAAAATAATCCAGGTCGGCCGCCGTCTTATCGCGGAAATGGACCGAAAGCTCTTGCCAAGGGGCCGGGCGATCCCCCACAACCTCCGCCATGCGGCCACAAAGAAAGCGCCGCTTTATCTCCATCTGCCAAAGTCTTTCCTGGGCGTGCAGATATCCCTGGGCCAGGAAGAGGTCGTGTTCGCTGGCGGCGTAGAGATGGGGAACGGAGTAGGGGCCCCAGCGAACTTTTACTGGTTCCGCCAGGCCACGCGTCGGAATGACTCCGCGGGTCTGCGGCTTGGTTTTGCGGAGCCAGGAGCGAAGCAGCAGGTGGAGGAGACGAAAAAACCAGTTTTGGGTTTCGGGTTTCGCGTTTCGACCAAAGGGCATTGAAGAGTTTTCCTGCCTCGAAACTCGGAACTCAAAACTCGAAACTCGGCGGATGCTACATAATGACCTTCACCGAAGGGCGATCTTTCATTCGCTTGAGCCAGCCACTCAACCGGGGCATGGAGGGATCAGGGAGGACCCCCATGCCCTCCATGCGCAGGAACCTGGGTATGAGGGCCGCATCGAGGAGCGAGAAGTCTCCAGCCAGGTAGGGCTGCTCGCCGATTTCGCGCTCGAGGCGCTGCAGCAGGTTTTTGAGATCCTGCTTTGCCTTGTCGATGGTCTCCTGGCTTCTTTCCTTCGCGTCTTTCGTCAGCTCCATGCGGATCTTTTGATAGGGAGAGTCCAGGTGATTCATGCCGTAGTCGATCAGGATGCGGACCTTCGCCTTCTTGGCGTGGTCCTTCGGCATCAGCGGCGGCTCAGGATATTTTTCGTCGAGATACTCGTTGATGATGCACGATTCGTAGAGAACGGTCGCGCCGTCGATGATGACCGGCACCTTCCCATATGGATTGAGCTTAAGGTAGTCCGGTTTTTTTTGATCCCCTTTTTTAAGATCAACCGGAACCGTTTCGTAGGGGAGCTTCTTTTCCGCCAACACAACTTTTACCCGCTGGCAGTTGGGGGATGATGGAAAATCGTAGAGTTTGATCGCATTTCCGTCGGCCATGTTCTTCCTCCTCTAATGTTTTTCTTGGTTTAACTCAGCGAAATTCAAAAGGCAAGCCGCCGCAATGACGAGAAAATGACATTCTTCAATGGCAAGATGATCTAACGACCGACGGCTCAGATGGGCCAACGCCTGCGATGACCGGCGGGCCGGCATACGTAGAACAGCAGGGTTTTAGGCATAATCCCGCCGGTCCATTGCATGGTTATGTGCCATCACAGCTGATACTTGCTGATATCGAGCGAACCGTGGAAGACCCCGAGGACATCGATATTACCATCTTCCTTGATCAGATAGGCGATACGGTAGTGGCCGTAGAGGAGGATCCGCACATGGCGGCTCGATGCCCAATAGCGATGGCCCATCTCAGGAAAGTCAGCCAGCTCCTGCGCCCGCTCGTAGATACCGTTGACGGTTTGGGCAGCCGCTTGCGGATTATCCGCGGCAATGTACTCGAAGATGTCCTCAAGCCAACGCTGGGCTTCTGCAGTCCAAGTTATCTCTGCCATGAGCGGATGCGCCGCTCCATCTCATCATTCGAGATGACTCGGCCTGCGTCCGAGTCAGCAAGCCCCCGCTCGACCATAACGTGAAAGGCTAGTTCGCGTACGATCTCCTCGCGCGAGCTGTCTTCGGGTTGCTCTTCGATGAGCTTAGTCAGTTCTTCCTTCGCTTTCGACATGGGTCACACCTCCGGGCTGCCTTAATCTTGTCACATTCGGGGAACACGATCAAACGTCACATAACGCCGTGTTGAACGGCGCGTAGTTCTATGCGCGTTCGTTCCAACTAGAGTTAGACCTTGACGCGTCATAGTCTCAGACCCATAGAGCAAAATAGAAAGGGATCTCACAGCCAAATCGCATATGGCTTGATCTGACAGGTACTGCTAGAAAGGGAACGAGCGTACCCAAACACGTGAAGAGACACGCTTTTCCCTTTGTGACCCTGGAAATGAATTGCGAGATGACTTAGACGATTTAACTTTCCACCAGACGCGCTGGGAAATTTTGGCAGGCTTGCGGCCATTACAACTCTAGCCGCAAAGCGATCGGCAATCTCGAACATAATCGCTCCGTCTTGAGTTGCTCTATCCGCGCCTCCGGCTTTCAGGAATTGTGGTGTATCAAACGATTCGTGCAGATCGATGAACACAGGTTTATTCATTTGCGCCGACCTGTTCACCGCATCATCTATTGTTCTACTCAGGCTTCCTTCCTCAGATAGATGTTGCTGAAGACGTATCAGCTTGTGCTCAACCGTCAGAGTGAGCTTTGCCTCCTCCAGCAGCTTGCTCGCCTTCGATTTTTCGACTTTCGCTC
Organism: Deltaproteobacteria bacterium; assembly: GCA_023250495.1. Taxonomy (GTDB): domain Bacteria; phylum Desulfobacterota; class Binatia; order UBA9968; family UBA9968; genus JAHFAP01. The sequence continues at coordinate 23,522 of JAHFAP010000016.1, forward strand.
CAATTTCGATGCCCAAGAGTGAAGCGATCGCCTTGCCCAAACCAAATTTCGCTCCGGCTTTTTCAGTCACGTCTGTTTCAGTACTTTTCCGAAGTTCCGTTTCTAATCGATCAACGGTCTGTGCGAATAGACTTTTGATGCCCTCCTTGTCTAGGTAGATGTATGCGTGCGGTTGCATGGAAGCGCTTGCCTCTCTTGAAGCCTAACGTCCGGCGTGACGCGCGCCCGCGTCGCTGTCCACGCCGTGGTTAGAGAGCATCATTTGACTGGGGCGACAACCACGCCGCGTAACCCGGCCCTCTCGATCGCGGCTTTGACCAGACCCTCGGACCTCGCGTCCTCGATGAACCTGCGAGCGTAGGCCACCCCGAGGTCCCGCCCCTTCGGCATCGCCATAGCGTGCGGATCGATGCCGGGCCGACCATCGAGAACCCGAGAACCAGGCAATTGATTCGACATTTCGAACAGGGTTGGCTTGATGCTGAAGAATGCGTCTGCTCTCCTGGATCTCACCATCTCCAATGCGTCAGCGTTACTTGATGCTCGGACCACCTCGACATTTTTCACCGTGCGAGACAGAAAGATTTCCGGCAAGGACTTGTCCTGCGCCGCAATTCGAATCCCGGGCCGATCCACATCGGCCATTGCGGAGATGGAAGAACCCCCAGGGATGAGGTAGCCGAATTCGACTTCCAGGTGCACGGCGGCGAAATCCCACTCCTTCGCCCGCGCAGGACTAAACCCAATAAAGGCGACGTCCCAACCGCCGGATTTCCCGCTGTCGAGAAGGGCTCCGATTGATGGGTACAGAACCGGCTCAAACGGAACCCCCATGCGCCGGGCCAACTCTTTTCCGAGGTCAAATCCCACCCCTTTCATCTCACCCGACGCGGAGTCCCGTATCACTTGTGTGGGACTGCCAAGCAAGAGCCCAACGCGAAGCTTGCCGGTTGGAGCCAAAGCCTTTTGCGCCTCCGGCGTGGGGGCGGTACTGATGCCCGCACAGCCCGTAAGCAGCAGTCCAAGTATCGCAGTCATCAACCAATGAGTCGTTCGCATTGCGTCCTCCTTTGAAGTTACCGTTGCTCTCTAACTATTAAATGAGTCGGTCAGTCCATCTCGACCGACGAATTCACAGTAACGGCTAATCCTATAATTGTTTTCGGCACTTAACAACGAAAAACCTTTTCCGACAAACACTGCATATATGTCAGCCTTTGCGGGCTACGGTCGGCCCGAAT
>JAHFAP010000145.1:0-2406 GCA_023250495.1 Deltaproteobacteria bacterium
TCAGTCTCAAGTCGCTCTGGGATTTGACCGGGGAGTTTAGGCTGACCTATGGCGGCCGGGCCTACGTCGTGGAGCAGACAGGCCGGGTCATTGCCGCCGGTGACTCAAGCTTGGTCCTGAGACAGCTCTCCTTTGCAGACCGGCCTCTAATCCGGCAACTCACCCATCCTGCGAGTTCGGCAGTCTACTCGCTCGTCCAAGACGTTTACATCAATGAAAACAAGGCAAGCGTCACGGCTACAGGCCTTTTCCTCCCAGGGCCGCGGTGGGTGGTAGTGGTCGAGCAGTCTCAGGCACTCCTCTATGGCCCTATCGAGCAGAAACTCTGGCTGTCTTTGGGTATCTCCTTGATCGGTCTTCTGGTTAGCTTTGGTCTGGCCCGCTCGCTTAGTAGCCGCTTGAGCGGACCGATCATCCGGCTCCGTGAAGGAGTCAAGTTGATTGGGCATGGTCGGCTCGAGCACCGTGTTGTGGTTGAGGGGCGGGATGAGGTCGGGGAACTGGCCATGCATTTTAACGCCATGGCCGAATCTCTTGAGGAGCAGGAGGCCGCACGAAAGCAAGCGGAGGAGCGAACCCAACGGCAGCTGGAGCACATCACCGCCCTGCGTGAAATTAGTGTCTCCACCACCTCCACTTTGGACCTCGATAGCGTACTGAAATTGCTGATGGAAAAAATCGATATCCTGCTACCTTATACTGCTGCCTTGGTGTGGTTGGTAAACAGAGAGAGTGGGCAGGTAGAACGGGCAGCCTGCTGGAACCTCGATGAAGCGGAATGGAAAGGAAGGAAACTGATAGGCACGCCTCTCCTGGTCAAGTTGGCGATCGAAGGTAAGGCGCCCGTAGTGGCCAGCAATGTTCAAACCGACCCGAGGGCAGGGGATCGTGAATTCTTCCGCAGGAATAGGCTGGTCTCTTATTTGGGAGTCCCATTGCTCGTTCGAGGTGACGTCCTGGGCGTGTTGTCTTTCCTCACCAGAGAAGGGCACGAATTTACGGAGGAGGAGATCGAGTTTCTTCGCACGCTTTCTGGGCAGGCGGCCATAGCGATTCAGAACGCTCAGCTCCATGAAGAGTCAAAAGCACAGGCGCTTGAGCTGGACCGGGCCAATAGCGATCTAAGGCGCAGTCTCGAGCGCATACGGGCGCTGCAAGAGATTGAGCAGGCCATCACCTCGACCTTGGATCTGCGCAATGTCTTAAATCTCCTGCTGGAAAAGATTGAATTTCTCCTGCCCTACTCCGCTGCCACCATCAGGTTATTTGATAAGCAGAGTCGGCTGCTGGAGCCCGTAGCCTGTCGACATCTCAACGAAGAGGAATGGAGGGCAGAAAAGTGGAGGGCCGGGCATGGCACTCCCAACTTGGTGTTCGAGACGAAGGCCCCCCTGATGATCGCCAACGTTCAAACGGATCCGCGAGTACGGGACCCTGAGTTTTTCCGCAAGCAAGGCTTGGTCTCCTATATAGGAGTCCCCTTGATCGCCAAGGACGAGGTCCTGGGGGTGGTTTCCTTTTACACGAAAGGGGAGCACGAATTTAGCCAAGAAGAGATCGAGTTTCTCGGCAGCGTCGCGCGTCAAGCGGCGATAGCGATTCACAATTCACAGCTCCATGAACAGGCCAAGAGCCAGGCAGTCGAGCTAGAGAAGGCAAACAAGGTGAAGGATGAGTTCTTGGGTTTCGTGTCCCACGAGCTCAGGACGCCGGTGAATGCGGTGGTGGGTTATGCGGCGATGATCCAGGATAAATTGTTAGGGGAAATCAACCCAGAGCAGGAGAAGGCCCTGGAAAAGATTATAAGCCGCTCCAATGATCTGTTAAGCATGATCGGCAGCATATTAGAGGCAACCAGGATTGAGGCTGGGGCGGTCAAAGTGGAAAGTAGTGAGGTGAATTTGGGTGGTTTTCTCGACGTTCTTAAGTCGACCTACGACGCTCCTTTGGATAAAGAACTTACCCTCAACTGGGACTATCGCTCTGATCTGCCGGTTGTGAAAACTGACAGCGGGAAGCTCAGCCATATCCTTCAAAATCTTATTAACAATGCCATCAAATTCACCGAGAAGGGCTCGGTGAAGATTTCGGCACGATCCCGTTCAGACACTAAAAATGTGGAATTTAAGGTAACCGACACGGGGATAGGTATTCCTAAAGAATCTCTGCCCGTGATCTTCGAGATTTTCCGTCAGGTAAATGGCTCCCGAGATAAATCCTCCAGCGGCGTGGGACTAGGACTTCATATTGTGAAGAAATTTACTGAGCTACTTGGAGGGATGGTAGACGTCGAAAGCGAACCCGGCAAAGGCTCGACCTTCACGGTAACGATACCTTATGAAAGCTTGGGAGCCATCAGCGGTCAGCTATCAGGAGAGCAACAGATTCATTAACTATTGCTTCTCA
>JAHFAP010000145.1:2506-6282 GCA_023250495.1 Deltaproteobacteria bacterium
AAGGCGTCGCAGAAGCGGATAAAGCGCGCGCCCTTGTCCGAGGCGTCGACATCAAGGCTGCCGGCGAGGAACATCGGCTGGTTGGCGACAAAACCGACCGGATAGCCGTTCAGCCGCCCCAATCCTATCGCCAGATTGCGCGCGAACTTTCCCTTGAGTTCGAGAAAATCTCCGTCGTCCACCAGCGCCCGGATCACCTGGAGCACGTTATAGGTCTTGCGCATGTCTTCCGGGACCAGCCGCTCCATCCCATCGAGCAGGCGCTCTGGATCATCGGTAGCCATCTTGCGCGGCGGAGCGCACTCGAAGTTAGCGGGCAGGAAGCTCAAAAGGCGGCGGATCTGCGCGAGACACTCCTCGTCGTTTTTCGCGATCAGGTCTGCAACGCCCGAGACCTCGGAGTGAACTTTTGTGCCGCCAAGCTCTTCCATCGTCACCTCTTCTCCGAGGACTTCCTTGATCACCGGCGGCCCGGTGATGAACATCTGGCTCGAGCCCTGGACCATGATGATGAAGTCGGTCAGCGCCGGCGAATAGGAGGCGACGCCGATGCACGGTCCCATGATCGCCGAGAGCTGCGGAATCACGCCCGAGGTGACGCTGTTCTCAAAGAAAATTTTTCCGATGGCGGTGGTGACCGTGAGTCCTTCCTGGATCCGGGCGCCGACGGAGTCGTAGAGACCGATCAGAGGGATGCCGAGCTTGCGTGCGGTCTGGATGACGTAAGCGATCTTTTCGGCGTGGGCGCTGCCGACGGTTCCGGCGAGCACGGAGCGATCCTGGGCAAAAAGGTAAACCGGCCGGCTGTCGATTTTGCCGTGACCGGTGACGACGCCGTCTGAGGGCTGTCTTTTTTGCGCCATGCCGAAGTCCGTGACCTGGGTCTCCGCGAGCATGAACTCCTCGACGAAACTTCCGGGATCGAGGAGCTTGTCGATCCTTTCTCGGGCCGTGAGTTTGCCCTCGGCATGTTGCTTCTCGGCCGCCTTGGGTTCTCCCTCGAGGGCCTGCTTCTCCAACTCCGCCAGTCTTTTCTCTAGATCGTCTCTGCTCTTTTGCATTCGACTCTCTTTCACCCATCCACGGGCAGACGAATCCGTTCAAGTCGTTTCAATCGTTCAACTCGTTAACGGATTGAGCGGCTGGAACGTTTTGAACGTCTCCTGCTTTCTTATCCGATCCCCATCCCCTTGAGCACCGAGAGCATGACCGCCGCCGCGATGACGGAGCCGATTTGCCCGGCGGCGTTGGCGCTCATCGCGTGCATCAGGAGGTAGCTTTTCTTGTTATACTTTTGCCCTTCGACCTGGACGACTCGGGCGGACATCGGGAAGGCGGAGATCCCCGCCGCGCCGATCAGGGGATTGATCTTGCCGCCCGTGAGGAGGCACATGAGCTTGCCGAACAGGACACCCACGGCGGTGTCGAGGACGATGGCGATCAAGCCGAGGCCCAGGACCATCAACGTCTCGAGGCGCAAAAACTTTCCCGCCTCCATGGTCGCGCCGATGGAGAGCCCCAAGAGAAGGGTCACGATATTCGTGATCTCATTTTCCGAGGCGTGCTTTAGCCTTTCTACCACGCCGCACTCTTTCATCAGATTTCCCAGCATGACCATGCCGATGAGCGGCGTGCCCAGAGGGGCCACGAGCGAAGCCGCGATCGTGACGACCACCGGGAAAAGAATCTTGGTTGTTTTGGAGACCGGCTGTTTGACGATTCCCATGACGATCTTCTTTTCCTTTTCCGTGGTGAGAAGGCGCATGATCGGCGGCTGGATGAGGGGGACTAGGGACATGTAGGAATAGGCCGCTACGGAAACCGCGGCGAGCAGGTGGGGCGCATATTTCGAGCTAACATAGATCGCCGTCGGGCCGTCGCAGGCGCCGATGATGCCGATGGCCACCGCCTCCAGCTTCTCAAATCCCAGGGCGAGGGCGAGCAGCAGGGTGAGGAAGATGCCGAACTGTCCGGCGGCACCCAGCAGAATAATCTTTGGGTTCTCCAGCAGCGGCTGAAAGTCCGTCATGGCGCCGATGCCGACGAAGATGAGGAGCGGGAAGACCTCGGTCAATACTCCGGTGTCGTAAAAAAACCTGAGCACGCCGTCCTTTTCCATGAGGCCGGCCAGAGGAATGTTGACCAGGATCGCGCCAAAGCCGATGGGAAGGAGAAGGAGCGGCTCAAATCCCTTGGCGATGCCGAGATAGAGAAGCAAGGAGCCTGTGAGAATCATCACGATCTGTCCCAACTCGAGATGCGACGGCCCGTCCAAAAGGCCCTGGAGTCCCGCGAGTAAGGCTGATTCCATCTTCCCCCCTATTCCTTCGCCGACGCCGCCTCTTCGCCCTTGTAGGGGAAGATTTTTTTAAGCAAAAGCACGAGCAGGCTGAGCAGCCATAGGACCAGCATCGTCCCTCCCATGCCGATCAGGGCCACCGTCCAACCAAAGGTCCAGATATCCATCTTGTTTTCCCCTTGATGTTTGCGCCCAGAATTCTACTCGATTTCGGCCAAAACTTGCTCCGCGTCCACGGCCTGCCCCGACGAGACCTTGATCTCCTTCAGGACTCCTGAGACGGGCGCGACGACCGGGATCTCCATCTTCATGGCTTCCATGACGACGACCACGTCGTCCTCTTCGACGCGCTCGCCGATTTTCTTCTCGACCTTGAGAATCTTTCCCACCATAGGCGCGATGACAGAAGTCGCCAAGATTCCTCTCCTTTTTAATAGCTATCAGCTTTCAGCTTTCAGCATTCAGCTGCTGATCGCTGCTGGCTGAACGCTGATTGCTTTTCACGCCATTTAGTAAAGTTTCCGCCTCGTTGTCAATGCTCTACCTTGCTTTTGCCGGGCTGATGCTGTATGAAAAAGCAAAATTGTCTGGAGGTCGAGATGGCCAAGCCTGCAGCCCAGTTTGAAGATGTAATGGACAATATTCCCTACTATGACAAGTGGCAACGGGGAGAGGGCATACCGATCATCGAAACCTTCTTTGTCCAGGATCTGAAAAAGGTTCAGTTGGCTCATTGGGAGCGAACCGGAGGCCAGGGAGCCCTCATCAACATGGAGGGGGCGGCTGGGGCAACCGGCGCCTACGTATGCGAGATTGCCGCTGGAAAGAGCTTGAAGCCTCAGAGACAACTCTACGAAGAGCTGATTTATGTTCTCAAGGGACGGGGCGCAACGACAATTTGGAACGACAAAGGGGCCAAGCAGACCTTCGAATGGCAGGAGGGGAGCCTGCTCTCGTTGCCGTTGAACGTCTGGCACCAGCACTTCAACGGCCAGGGTAATGAGCCTGCCCGGTTTTTCTCCGTCAACAGCATGCCGATCATCTTTAACCTCTTCCACAATGCGGACTTCATCTTTAATGTACCCTACGACTTCATCGACCGCTTTAACGGCGAGCCCGATTACTTCAGCGGCAAGGGAAAATCCCATCCCGGCCGCGTCTGGGAAACTAACTTTATTGCCGACGCCCGTAGCTTCAAGCTCGAGGAGTGGAAGGAGCGCGGCGGCGGCGGGACCAATGTTATGTTGGAGATGGCTAACGGATCGATGGCAGCTCACATTTCCGAATTTCCTATCGGCACCTATAAGAAGGCGCACCGCCACGGTCCCGGCTTCAACGTCATCATTATCAAAGGAAAGGGCTTCTCCCTTTTCTGGAGAGAAGGAGAGCCCATCAGGCGCTACGACTGGCAGGACGGCAGCGTCTTCACGCCGCCGCCGATGATGTTTCACCAGCACTTCAACACCGGCGCCACCCC
>JAHFAP010000145.1:6382-8064 GCA_023250495.1 Deltaproteobacteria bacterium
GGGATACGTTCACAAGAAGTTCGTGCGCCTCCTGGAGGCGACGGGCAATCAGGAAGTCGCAAGCGTAGGATCAGCCGCCAAGGGAGAAAAGAAAAATACGCTCCAACAGCCGGCGCCTAAGGCCGCGGCGGCGCCGCCGACCATGAAAGCGTCGGAGGAAAAAGAAAGTGGCATACTGTGGTGGTCGGCCGTGGGTCTCTGCGTCTTCGTTCTCGGTTGGATCTGTGGAGGGAACTATTACCTGCGCCGTGATCGGGTCAGGAGGACCAAGCTTCGCTTCTAGGACTTCCCCGACTGGAGCCGTGCTGCGCTGATGGCCGTTTTGTTCCTGCTGTTGTTCGCCTACCTTCTCGGTTCCGTGCCGACGGGCTTCCTTCTGGGCTATCTTGCAGGGGTCGATGTGCGAAAGGCGGGAAGCGGGAATGTGGGCGCCACCAACGTCGCGAGAGTGGTGGGGAAAAAACTCGGGCTTCTGACACTGCTAGGGGATGCGGCCAAAGGTTTCGTGCCGGTCTTTATGGCCCTTGAGATGGGGCTGGGCGTGGCGATCACGGGCCTGGTGGCCCTGGCCGCCTTTTTGGGTCATCTCTATCCGGTTTTCCTGAAGTTTCAGGGAGGAAAGGGTGTGGCCACCACCTTAGGCGCCTTGCTGGCTCTCGCGCCTGGGGCCACTGGAGTTCTGCTACTTGTCTTTCTTGTTGTCGCTTTGGCGAGCCGAATAGTTTCCCTGGCCTCTATCGTCACAGTCGGAATTACTCCGCTGGCGATCTGGGTTCTGGGCTACCCAACCCCTCTGATAGGCCTCGGCCTGATCATGGCGGTCATGATCATATGGCGCCATCGAGAAAACATTCACCGTCTGTTCTCTGGAGAGGAGCCGAGATTTAACCTGTAACTCGCCGAAGCTTTCAGTTCGGAACGTTTTAATACTCGCGCTGCTGTTTCTGCCGCTCTTGTTCCCTTTTCAGCCGTTCCGTCTCCGCCTTATTCTCATCGATCTGGCGTTGCTGTTCCTGCTGTTTTTGCTCCTGGCCTTGCAACTGATCGCCGATAAGGGCGCCTGCGCCTGCCCCGAGCACGGCGCCAATAGCCGCTCCGGTCCCAGGACGTCCTACCGCGGCACCAATGATGCCTCCTGCAGCGGCGCCTCCCACTGCGCCAACGGCGGTCCCCTTTTCTCTCGTCGTCATTGGCGTGGAGCAACCGATAGCCCCAGCAAGCAAGAACATTCCTACAAGAGCACTCAATCTGTACTTCATAGCCCCTCCTTTTTTCTGTTTGCGCCGGGAATCTCGCGACACGTTAATATTAGCAAACCGGAATGGCTTGTTCAAGTTTTGTTTTTGCAGGATCGCTTCGTTGAACCATGACCAACGCGCGACGCTTCCTTCTTTAGGAAACCTCCTATTGACATCGTAGACCTTAGAAGTCTATAGTTTTTTCGGGACAAGTGGAAGGAGAATAATGGGAACAATTACCAAAGAGGTTGTGACCGAGGCGCTCAGGGGGGTCCAGGATCCGGAACTTCATCGCGATATCGTGAGCCTGGGCATGGTGAAAAACCTCGATGTGACGGACGGGAAGGTTAGGTTTACCGTCGAGCTTACCACTCCAGCCTGTCCGCTGAAGGAAACAATAGATCATGACTGCAGGAAAGCGCTGGCGGGAGTGGGCGTCAGAGA
>JAHFAP010000146.1 GCA_023250495.1 Deltaproteobacteria bacterium
AGACCTTTTTTGATAATCTCCGCCTTCGTCAGTCGGATGAGCGGCGTGTGGATTTTTATTTGGGATTTTCCTTCCACTCCAGCCTTTGTTGCGAGATTGGCCGTCTTTTCAAAAGCCCGGATATATTCCTCGCGGCAGTCGGGGTAGCCGCTGTAGTCAAGCTGGTTGGCGCCAAAAAAGATGTCCTCGGCCTCGATCTTCTCAGCCAGCGCCAGGCCGAACGAAAGAAAGATCGTGTTGCGCGCCGGGACGTAGGTGACGGGGATGCCGTGAGAGATTTCATTCGGGCTTCGACCCTTGGGAACGTCGATCTCGTCGGTGAGCGCCGAGCCGCCGATGGCGCGGAGATTGAATTCAATGATCAGGTGCTCCCTGGCTCCAATAGAGCTTGCGACTTTTTTTGCCGCGTCAATCTCGCGCTCGTGGCGCTGGCCGTAGCGGAAGCTGAGCGCATGGATTTCATATCCCTCGCTCTTGGCGATCGCCAGAGCGGTGGATGAATCGACTCCGCCGCTCAAGAGAACGACGGCTTTTTTGCCGGCCATAACCCAATCGTAGGAAGACTGATTCAAAAAGACAAGGCAAAAGAAACGGCCTGTGGTATAATAGCGCGCAAACGGAAGGCAGGGATAGAGTTCGGTGCTGTATCTCTTAAGGCCTTTTCCATTATCGTGGGAAGGTGAAAACCTCCAGAGGCTGGAGGCCTTCGTGAATCGGATGGCCAAGGTAGAGCCCTATTTCGAGGCCCATATCCAGAGGGCCTGCTTTTATGCGTTGAATTTCGGCAAGTGGGTGGGCCTGTCGGAGAGCGAGCTCAGGCAGCTCTATTTGGCGACTTTTTTTCACGACGCCGGCAAGGTCTCGATTCCGGCGAAAATTCTACAGAAGCCTGGGCCGCTGACGCCTGAGGAGTTCAAAATCATGGAGGCTCATCCAACTCTGGGCGAGGAGATTTGTCTCAAGCTCGGCCCGCTGGAGGAAATCGCGCCGCTCGTCGCTGCCCATCATGAAAAATTGGACGGAACGGGTTATCCGCAAGGTGTCAAGGCCAAAGATATTCCGCTTCTCGCCCGGATTCTCGCGCTCATAGAGATCTACGACGCTCTGCGCAGCGAGCGCTGTTACAAGCCGCCCTTTTCTCTGGAAAGGAGCGTTGAGATCCTTCGTTCGGAGACCTCAGCCGGCCATTTGGATCGCGGGCTCGTCGATGCATTTATCAAGTTCGGAGAGAGCCACTACGTTGACCCGGACATCTTGGCCATGGACTTCTTTCGGGAGGCTGGAAGCTCCACGACTGGAGGCGGATTGGCCCGGCCCGACTCCAGGGAAAAGTCACGCAACGAGGTAGATGTGGAGTCGAAAGAGCAAGATGAGCCGCTGACGATCTTGGTTGCCGAAGATAATGCCGATCAGATGGAGATCATGAAAACCATTCTCAGCAAGGGCAGATACCGGGTTGTGAGCGCGGCCGATGGCGAAGAAGCGATGGAGGAGCTCGCGCGCGCGACGGTGGATATCGCCCTTCTGGATATCATGATACCGAAGATGACCGGTCTCGAGGTGTGCCGCAGAATCCGCGAAGATCCTCGGCTGAGAAATATCTACGTCATTTTCTTGACCGCCCTCGTAGCAGGGGAAGAACGGGTCAAGGGGCTGGAGCTGGGCGCAAACGATTACATCACCAAGCCCTTTTACTTGCCTGAGCTTATGGCCCGGATCAGCGTGGCCGAGAGATTGACCTATCAGCGTCGGGAAATGGAGAAACAGGCGGCGCGTGATCCCTTGACTAGGCTCTATAATCGCAGAATGTTCGAGGAGCGGTTAAGCCATGAGTTTGACCGGGCTAAGAGGTACGGTCGCCCGCTTTCTATTCTCATGCTCGATGTTGACGACTTTAAAAATGTCAACGACAGATACGGACACGATTGGGGCGATGTCGTGCTCAAAGCGGTCGCGCGGACACTTAGAGAAAGAACGCGCAAGAGCGATATTCCTGTGCGCTATGGGGGTGAGGAGTTTATCTTGATGTTGCCCGAGGTCGCGCTGGAAGGGGCCCGGCAAGCGGCGGAGAAGATTCGCCAGGAGATCAGAAGCCTGAGATTCAGCCCAGACTCGGCGCCTCCCTTCTCAGTGACGGTGAGCATTGGAGTTGCCTCCACTTCTGCGCGCAGCTATGAGGACAGCCAGGCGGCCGTCAAAGACGCTGATCTTGCCCTCTACGGGGCCAAGAGAAATGGAAAAGATCGAGTCGAATCGTCCTTGGCAGAAGGCCTCCCGTAACACGACCTTGTTAACTAGCTGGCGCCGTTTACCACTCAGTTCTTAAACCCGCAGGCTCGCTGTCCGGATAACAAAGTTTGTCATCTCATCGTAAACTCGCCCGCATTTGACACCCAGGTTGGGCGCGGCTTGACAGAGGCTGAAAGGCCCTTTACCTTCGCTCATCAATGTGCATGGATTAGGGCAATGGATTATCAAAAACTCATCCGGCCTCTCATGATCGGGGCTATCCTTTCGGCGCTGGTATTTCTGGCCGACTCCAGGGGCCTGCTGGAGGTCCTCGAACTGAAAAGCCTGGATTTAAGGTTCCAGATCAGGGGCCCTCTCCCTCCCGAAGTCCCGATCGTTCTCGTGAGCATTGATCAAGACTCCTTTGATGAGTTGAATCTCCCCTGGCCGTGGCCGAGAACGCTCCATGCGGCATTGATTCGCAAGATCGCCCAAGGCCAGGCCAAGCTCATAGCCTTCGATATTCTTTTCACCGAACCCAAAGCCGATCCACGCGAGGACAGCGCGCTCGCCGAGGCCGTTAAAGAGGCCGGCAATGTCATCTTGGCCGCCGAGTATACTGAAGTCCCGAGCGATTTCGGTCCCAGAACGAGTGTGAGTCTGCCAATTCCTCTTATTCGAAAACATGCGATGGGCTACGGTCCGGCCAACTTGATAACGGACCGGGACGGCATCGTCAGGAGGGCAAGGCAGGCCCTGTCTTTTCAAAACAAGAAATTTCCCGGATTTGCCTACCGAATTTATGAAGGCATAGTCGGCAATGTCGACCTGGAAAGCGAAAGGGTCTCTACATTTCCCTACGCTATCAATTTCCGCGGACCTGCTCGAAGCTACCCGGTCGTCCCCTACTATCGCATCTTAAGAGATGAGATCGAGCCTTCCTTTTTCCACGACAAGATCGTTCTTGTGGGAGCCTTTTCGCCGAGCATGCACGACATCTTTCCCACGCCTTTCAGCGCCAGCCGGCCCACCGCCGGCGTAGAGATCCAAGCGAATTTCGTCGAGACGCTGGTGGCTAATGATGCCATCATCCCTGTTCGGGCCTGGGTCCGCGCCGCCCTTTTCTTTCTCCTCTCGACCGTCACCATTTGGGCCTCCATTCACTTTAAGCCTCTGCGGGGCGCGGCCATCGTGCTGGTTCTGCTTCCTGCGTATGCCTTCGCCGGGCTCTATCTGTTCTCTGAGCATCAGCTTTGGATTCCGCTGCCCTCTCCGCTGCTGGCGCTGGTCATAAGTTACGGAGGAATCACACTGGACAATTACATCCGCGAGCAGAAAGAGCGCCTGCGGCTGCGCGCGACATTCAGCAAGTATGTTTCCGCCGACGTCGTCGAAGAGATCCTAAAAGATCGCGAGGGGCTCGGGCTGGGCGGCAAGCGGAGGCACATCACCGTGCTCTTCTCCGACATTCGCGGCTTCACCGGCATCTCCGAGCAGATCGCTCCTGAGCAGGTAGTATCGCTGTTGAGCGATTATCTGGGCCAGGTATCTCACATCGTGTTCAAGCACGGAGGAACGATCGACAAATTCATCGGCGATGCCGTCTTCGCCATCTTCGGCGCACCAAGATCCTACGCCGACGACGCCCTCAGGGCCGTCAAAACCGGCCTGGAGATGATTGACCTGGTGGAATCGCTCGGGCCCAAATGGGCGCAAGTCATCGGCCGGCCCCTCAAAGTCGGCGTGGGAATCAACACCGGGGAGGCGGTGGTCGGCAGCATCGGGTCGGAGATTCGCTCAGATTTTACGGCTATCGGGGATACGGTCAACCTGGGCGCGCGGCTGGAAGCGCTCACCAAAGAGCTGGGCGTGCCCATGTTGATCAGCGAGTATACCGCGGCGGAGCTGAAGGACTCCATCCGCTTGAGACCCTTGCGCCAGGTCAAAGTGCAGGGGCGCGAGGCGCCTATCCTGGTCTATTGTCCCGAGTCGCTCATGCAGGGCGACGTCGAGTTTGCCCTGGACACAACCACTCCCTACATCCAGCAGAAAAAGTAAGACCGCCACTCAGCCAGCTACCGAAGTCTTATCGATGATTAGGATCATCGCCTTCGCCGCATCGTTCCGCACAGACCAATGATCATCCTTGAGCGTGGCGAAAAGAGCCGGCATGACACGGCTCTCGCCGAGCTCCGCCAGCGCCTGCGCAGCCTCGCCGCGCACCTCCCAACGGTCATCCTTGAGGGCGTCCATCAACGGCTCCGCTGCCGCGCTGTCCTTCAGCCATCCCAGCCCTTGGACCGCCAACTGGCGCACTTCCCAGCTTTCATCCCTTAGCGCCTCGACCAAAGCAGGCACAGCCGATCGGTCGCCTAACCACGATAGCGCCCTCGCCGCTCCCTTGCGGATCCAATCTTTTGTATCTCTCAAGGCCTCGGTCAAAGCTTTCAGTCCCTCTTTGTATCCCAGCTCCGCAAGCGCCACGGCGGCAAACTCCCGAGTGGGCCAATGATCATCACGCAGGCTCGCGGTGAGAACTGGCAATCCGGCTTCATCCCCCATCCTCAAAAGGGCCTGCGCCGCATAGCAGCGGAAGGCCCAATTTGCGTCCTTCAATGCCTCCTTGAGCGCAGGGACGGAAGCCTTGTTGCCGAGCCGCGCCAGGCTCCGAACCGCAGACCAGCGCACACTCCACTTCGACTCGTTTAGTCCCTCCGTGAGTACCGGAATTCCAGATCGATCACCCAGTTCCGCCAATGTCTCGGCTGCGGCCAAGCGCACAAACCAAGATGGGTCCTTGAGGGCCGCAACGAGAAATTCCCGACCATAGTCATCATCTAATCTTACTAGGGCCTGTGCCGCACAGGCCCGAACGGTCCAGTTTTCGTCTCTCAACGCTTCTCTAAGGCCGGACAAAGCAGAAGGGTCGCCGAGCCGCATCAAGGCGACAACCGCGCCTATTCTGACATTTGGATTGTCGTCTTTAAGCGCTTCGACCAGTGCGGACCCTGTGGATTTGTCTCCTACTTTCATCAGAGCTTTAGATGCGTCGCGACGAACCTCAGGATCTTCGTCTTTTAGACCATCGATGAGCGCCGTAAATCCCGCCGTGTGTCCAAACTCTGCCAATGCCAACGCCGCGCTCTCACGCGAAACCCAACTTTTCTCCTTAAGCGCCTTCACGAGCACAGGAAGGCCCGACTTGTCTCCCAGATCAGCCAACGCCTGAGCCGCCTGGCGCCCCACCCATTCATGCCGATCTTCAAGCCTCTGGATGAGCAAGCCGGCGGCGACCGCTCGGTAAGCCTGGCGCAGGAAGTCGGGCAGCGGGCCTCTGCCGCCAGCCTCTCTTGCGGCGCGGTCCAGTTCCACGAGGGCCTTTTCCAGTTGGCCAGTCTTGGCATAGGCGCAGGCAAGATACGCGCGCACTTCGGGGCTGGGATCTGACCGCGCTTGATCTTCTATCTCAAGAAAGATCTTTTCCCGCGACGCCAGCGCGCCGGCATAAAAGTGCACATGGAAATCAATCCAGGCTTTCTCGCCCCAGTCCTTTTCAATCGCTTTGGAGTAGGCAAGAAATGCCTTTCCGAGATTCCCCCCTTGTGCATAGGCCTGGGCGAGCCGAAGAAGAGCCTCGGGGTCATCGGGGTTCTTCTTCCAATTCTCCTCAAGAGAGTGCGTATCCTCCAGAGACATACCGGGTCACTATACCACATTCCCCTAACTAATCATGATATACACCTCTTGCCTGGGGAGAAGCCAAAAATTCCACACGTACCCCTTGTGCATAAACAGAGCGAGAGCGACTGTGAATGGTTGCCTTGCTTAAAGGACGCAAGGGTGACTGTGCGTCCAAATATCAATTGCCCAGGGCAAAGTATCGGTGGTCGCTTTCAGTCAGATGGCTGCCGCTGTCAAGGCAAGAAACGGTTAGGTAGTGACTCATTTTGCCCTGAGATCCTTCACTGTGTTCAGGATGACAACCACTCCCTATGTCATTCTGAGCGGCAGCGAAGAATCTCTGTTGCTGTCACCGAATCACTCTCACCATTCAAAATGAGTCACTACCAACGGTTAGAGCAACACAAGCTTGCTTTTATGGAAGGCTTGCTCGCCGTGCCAGCTCATCATCGATCACGCGGACGAAGCTCTCCAGCGGCTGGGCCCCAGAGATCATCCGTCCATTGATAAAAAAAGCCGGGGTGCCGGTCACTCCCGCGCGGGTCCCCTCCTCTATGTCCTTCTGCACCGCGGCCTGGTATTTACCGCTGTTGAAGCACTGATCGAAAGCCTGAAGGTCCAACCCAACCTCTTTCGCATACGTCTTTAGATTTGCCGGGTTAACCGGCGCATTTTCGTAGAGCTTGTCGTGATAGACCCAGAACTTCCCCTGCTCATTGGCGCAGCGGGCCGCCTCATGTGCCTTGCGCGCCTGAGGATGGAGTTGGTCGATGGGAAAATCAAGATGGACCAGCTTTACCTTATCGCCATACTTGGAGAGCAGCTCCGCGAATGTTGACTGCACCTGCTTGCAGAAAGGACAATGGAAATCTTCAAACTTGACGATGGTCACAGGCGCTTTCTCAGCTCCTTTGAAAGGAGCCCCGCCCACGGTCACCTGAGCCCGGAAAACGGGCGGGGGCTTTAGGTACATCATCACCTTGGCCTGGGAGCGCAACGACTGCAGGAAGGTCTCGCGTCGGGCCGCCAGCTTCTGATTTTGAAGGTGGGCTCTGATCTGATCGCGGACTGTTGTCTCTTCTCCTTTGATTTGTGCCTTGTTCGCCTGATAGAAGCGCTCGATTTCCTGCTCAGTCACAAGACCGACCTTGGAGGTGACTTCGGCGTCGAGCAGCGCCTGGACCGAAATACCCCGCTTCGCCGCATCCCGAGCGAGAAGCTTCTCATTGATCAGCGCGTCGACCTTCTGGTGCTTCATGGTGTAGAGCTGTTCCTGGAGCTTCATGAGCGGCGCGCCAAGTGCTTTCTCGACCTCTTCGGCCGTGATCGCCACTCCATCAACTTCCGCCAGAGGCTCACTCGCCGCAGATACGTGCCGAGGAATTAAAGTAAAGCTGCCTGTTAAAAGTAAGAGGGTCACGATCGTGCGGAATATGCGGCGGTACATGAGGTGTGGAACTCCTTTTTCACTACAATTTACTGCAACAAGGTGCGAAAAGAAAGGACCGACAGAGCGGGTTTCCCCGCTCTGTCGGATTAGAGGCTCACGGATATGTTAGGTCCCTACGGACAGGTGAAGACACCGGGACTTGTCACGCTACCGCAGTCGATAACGTTTCCGCACTGGTCAAACTCAAGGTTGATGTTGCTCAGCGCAACGTTTAGATCGCTCGCGCTGCAGCCGCAGGAGTTAACCTGTCCCGCGAGCAGTTGATTGGCGCAGGCCTGCACTTGGGTCACGGTCAGCCCAGCCGCGCAGTTGGGGTAACTGAACGCCTGGCAGATATCGTCACCGGTGCCGAGCACCTTGTCATTTCCGGACCGCTTCGTGCACACCAGCGTCCCGGCGGCGGGGAGCGTGAAGCCCCCGAACCCGCTGGCCGTGAAGGTGCCGCTGCCACCGAAAGGAGGGCTACACGCGGACAGGAAGCTGTTGAGTGAGCAAGCCATCGTCTGGCCCGCGAGGACGCCAGCGCCCTCTCCTTTGGTTCCACCCGTGGTCTTGTTGAGATCGGGGATGGCGCTAGGCGTGGCATAGTGAGTGTCAGCGCCTACCAATGACGCTTTGAACTTATTCGCCGTCCCGCCAGTCGGCAGATAAGCGATCAGA
>JAHFAP010000323.1 GCA_023250495.1 Deltaproteobacteria bacterium
GTGACTGAGCGAATAATCTTTTTGACCACGGGGACAAACAGAGACTCCATGCTGAACTCTTCCAGCCCCATTCCAAACAGAAGCAACGTGCAGAGCGGGTCTCCCGCCATCTCGCCGCACATTCCCACTCGTTTCCCTTCTCTCCTGGCTCCCTCAATGATGTGGGTCAGCGCTGCAAGCACTGCGGGATGGAGAGGCTCGTAGAGTCCAGCAACCTTGTGGTTGCCCCTGTCGACGGCCAAAATATATTGGATGAGATCGTTGGTTCCGATGCTCAGGAAATCGACCTCACGGACGATCCGCGAAACGAGGTGAACTATCGACGGGACCTCCACCATGATCCCCAATTCCATCTGGCGGTCGAACGGCGCCTCTTCCCGCTCCAACTCCTCCTTGACCTCGGCCAGGATCTCCTTGACTCTCAGTATTTCCTCCAGGCTGGTTACCATTGGGATCAGCAGGCGCACTCTGCCCAGGGCTCCGGCTCTCAGGATGGCCCTGAGTTGGGTTTTGAAGATCTCTGTCATTTCGAGAGAAACGCGGATGGAGCGCCAGCCTAGGAACGGGTTTGGTTCCGCGGTGGCCCGACGGACATAGGCGGGATACTTATCGGCGCCGATGTCGAGTGTGCGGATCGTCACGGGTTTATCACTCAAGCCTTCCACAACCCGGCGGTAAAGCGCAAACTGTTCTTCCTCGCCGGGAAAATCGCGGTGCGTCAGAAAGTGGATCTCCGTGCGATAGAGGCCGATTCCCTGCGCTCCATGCAGGTGAGCAAAAGCAATATCGCTCAGCAGGCCGATGTTGGCGTAAAGGGAGACGCGGTGGCCATCCTGCGTTTCAGCAGGGAGGTCCCGAAGCTCATCGAGTTCCCTGTTGAGAGCAAGGTAATCCCGCTCCAACCGGTCATACTCGCGCACCACCTCGTGGCTCGGGTTGATGTAGACGACCCCTGAGTTGCCGTCCACGATGAGAGAGTCTCCAGGCCGGACGTTCTCTATCAACCCCTCGACGGCGACCACACTGGGGATCTCGAAAGACTTTGCCAGTATAGAAGCATGCGAGGTCACCCCGCCGGTGGCAAGGACGATGCCCCGAAAATGGTCTCCCTCAATGAGGCTAAGATCTGCCGGCGAAAGATCCTCTGCCACCAAGATAGCTTCTTTGGGAAGGACCAGACTCTCTTCTTTCATGCCGGAAAGGTTTTCCAGGAGTCTTTGAGCTACGTCCTTGACATCTGTGGCCCGCTCTCTCAAATAGTTGTCCTCGATTTGGGTGAAGGAGTTGAGGTGCTGCTCAAAGACGCTGCTGACGGCATACTCGGCGACATAGCCCTCCTTACGGATCTTGTTTTCGATTTGTTCGATCAGGGTGGGGTCCCCGAGGATCAAGCGGTGAACGTCGAACAGGGCTCCCTCTTCTTTTGAGATCAGGTTGCTCATACGCTGCTTGAGGTTTTGAATCTGCTCAATCCCGCGCTCGACCGCCGCGCGGAACCTCTCGATCTCCCGCTTGGGATTCTTTGCCCGTTCTCTTTTCACTAACCTGAGATACAGTCGCGGCTTGAGAACGTAGGCGGTTCCGCGACCAAAGCCCGGCGCCACTGACAGGCCTGTAAGCCGACCCCTCCACTTTTGCGAAGCTCCTCGGCCTACTCCCTCTCGCCGCCTGCCTTCGTACGAGCGGAGTCTGCGGAGGGCGTCGGTCAGGCGCTTGTGGTATTCTTTACGCTCGCGCTCTTTATTCTTGAGGGAGTCGAGCAGGCGCGCCTGGATAATGATGCTCGACACCTGGGCCGAAATGGCCTTGAGGAGGCGAATCTCGTCGCGCGAGAATTCCCGCCGGCGAGAGGTCTGAACCACGAGCACCCCGAGCGGCATCCGCTTCTCAATCAGTCCAACTCCCAGGAAGGAATGGAAGCGCTCCTCGCCAGTTTCGGGGAAATATTTGTAGCGTGGGTGAGCCTGCGCGTCGACAGCCATGACCGGGCTCATCTGCTCGATCACCAGACCGGTCAGCCCCTCGCTAATCCCCATGGATACTTTCCCCACCGATTCCTGGTCTAATCCCATCGTGGCGCAAAGCGTGAGGCGGTTTTTCTTCGGCTCAAGCATGTAGAGGGAGCAGACCTCCGTTTCCATGCGCTCAGCCACAATGGCCACGATGCTTTTAAGCGTCTCCTGCTGATCCTGAGAATGGCTGATCAGAGTGCTGATGTCCTCGAGGATCATCAGATGAGGAAGAGGTTCGCGGCGAGTTTTTGGGGCTCTGGCCATAACAAAAAAATATTCTATGCGGATTCAGCGGGAAAATACAATTGTTGCGGCAGAGAGGACCGCCACCGGCCTCTCATGACATCGTGAGGCTGCTTCGTCCTCGCTGGCGCTCGACGGCCTCTTCGCGGTCTTGGAAGTGGCCGGGGATTTTCTGCCCGCAGGGACAGCGCTCTCCTATCAGGCGGTAGTCGAGGATTTCGTGCCAGGAGCGGCGGATCAGGGCGGCGCCGCAGCCGGGGCAGTAGGTGGTCTGTCCCTCGTCGTCGAAGACATTGCCGACGTAGCAGTACTTGACGCCCATGGAGAGCGCGATCCCTCGGGCTCGCCGCAGGGTGGATGCGGGCGTTCTGGGTTTGTCCATCATTTTGAAGTCAGGATGAAAGGCGGTGAAGTGGAGGGGAACGCTGTCTCCAAGGTTTTTGAGCACCCAGTCGCAGAGCTGCCTGGTCTCCTCTGGGTCGTCGTTTTCTCCCGGGATCATCAGATTAGTGATCTCAAACCAGA
>JAHFAP010000324.1 GCA_023250495.1 Deltaproteobacteria bacterium
CCACCTTCAGGCGACAGTCGTTCAGCCGCCTTTTACGCTCCTGGCACGCAAGGCGGGTTTTCCGATATTGATCGACCTTTCCAAGGAGGAGTTCGACTATATTATCTCCGGCCCGCTCACAACCCGATCCTTCATTCGTTCTGATAGAGAAACGGTCATGAATTTCATGCGTGGACTGGCGGATGGAATGGATTTCTATCGCGACGAAAGAAATAAAGAAAAAGTGCTCCGCTTCCTCGGCGAATATTTCAGATCAAACGCGATCGAGGAGCTTGATGAGACTCGCCGGGCCTATAGCCAGGTTACTCCCGGCCTTCCCGTTATCACGGTCAAGGCGATCGAAAACGTCATTGTCAACGACAAGAACCTTTCCGGGATGGGCCTAAAGGCTGCTGACATCCTCGACCTATCATTTCTTGAAAAACTGGCGGACGAGAGAAAGGCCAAACAGCGCTGAAAGGATATCCCATGGAATATCGAAACATTATTTACGAGACAAAGGATCAGATCGCCTGGATCACCTTGAACCGGCCCGAAGCGATGAACGCCATCAATCAGGAGATGAGCGGCGAGATCGTGAGCGCTTGCCGGCAAGCGGAGGAGGACAAAGAGGTCCGGCTGGTCATTTTTAGAGGAGCGGGGGAGAGGGCCTTTTCCGCAGGGGCGGATCTGAAGGAGAGGGCGCGGAGCGATTCCTCTTCGTTCATAGAAAGGCGGCAAGTGAAGATCAGTCCGGGGGCCAACACGCAAACCCTGGCGGTGGCGGCGATCACCAAGCCGACGATCGCTCTGATCCGGGGATACGCGGTCGGGGGAGGGCTTGAAATCTGCCTTTGTTGCGACATCCGGATCGCAGCCGACGACGCCAAGATGGGGCTTCCTGAAGTCCGCCGCGGCATTATCCCGGGCTCAGGAGGCACTCAGCGGCTCGCGCGCATCGTCGGTCGCGCGAAGGCTTTGGAGATCTGTCTTACGGGAGAGCTGGTCAATGCTGCGGAGGCTTATCGGATCGGTTTAGTCCATCGGCTTGTGCGTCCCGAAGAGCTGATCCCGGTGGGAGAGCAATTTGCCCAGTCCCTTCTCAAAGGAGCCCCGCTTTCTCTCAGGTTTACCAAAGAGGCCATCTACGTGGGAAGCGAGCTTCCTCTGGACGAGGCATTGCGAGTGGAAGCGGATCTATCCGCTCTCGTTGCAACGACCGAGGACAGCAAGGAAGGTCCGCGCGCCTTCGCGGAGAAGCGCGAGCCGGCATGGAAGGGGAAATAATTTTGAATGTTGAATGTTGAGTTTTGAATTCCAATTCCGAAATTCAACATTCAAAACTCAAAATTCAAAATTAACAAAGTTGCTTTATGCTAAATGTTTTGTTGCTAGGTGATGCGCTCAGACGGAACGCTTATAAGTATTCCATCAAGGTTGCGGCTAAGGATTCCGCGCGGTCGGTCACGTATCGGGAGATGAACGAGCGGGTGAATCGGCTCGCTCATGGTCTGTTGGCCAAGGGCATTCGCAAAGGCGACGCGGCGGCTCTTCTCGTCGGCAACCGGATCGAGCATCTCGAGATTCTCTTTGCCCTGGCGAAGATCGGTGTTTTGGCGATTCCTCTGGATGTGAAATGGCGCGCCCTTGAGATCGGCTCCACGCTCTCCTCGCTTCAGCCGGCGGCGCTGTTGCTGGAGAAGGATTGCCTGGAGGAGGTTGACGCCGCGAAAAGTCAGAAAGGGCTTGACTCGATCAAGACATTCGTTGTCGGTGAGAAAAGCTTTGACGAGTTAGTCCAAAGCTCAAGCGCCGATGAGCCGGATGTGGAGGTCGGGGAGGATGATCCCTTCGTGGTGATGATCACTTCCGGCACGACCGGCTTTCCCAAGGCATGTCTGACGAGCCACCGGACGTATGGGCTTCAATGCATCAATAACGCAGTCGAGAAAGGGTTGGGCGCTCACGATACCGCGCTGCTCTCATCGCCGATCTACTTCGGTCACGGCCGCTCATTCACCATAGGAACACTCTACTTCGGCGGCACCGTGATCATCCATTCTCACTTCGATCCGGTTGAGGTCCTGAAGACTATCGAGCAGGAAAGGGTGACCTACCTGGGGACAGTCCCGACCATGTGCGAGCGGCTGCTGCAGACGCCCGGAGTGGAGAAGTATGACACGAGTTCGCTCCGCTGCCTCAGCATCACCGGAGGCAAAGTGCATCCGCCGGTGCTGGAAAAATTGCGCAAGTTCATCACGCCTAACATCTATCGCACCTACGCCTCCACCGACTCAGGACAGATGGCGATTGCCAAGCCTAGGGATATGGATACAAACCCGCTCTCGGCCGGCCGTCCGGTCTGGTGCGCGGAACTCAGGATCGTGGACGATCAGGGAAAGGGTCTACCTGTCGGCGAAGTCGGGGAGATTATCTGCCAGAGCCCGCTGGCGACTCAGGGTTATTACAAAAACCCCGAGGCGACCGACGCTGCGTTTCGCGACGGATGGTTTCATACCGGCGACCTGGGTTACTTCGATGAGGAGGGCTATCTCTACGTCGTGGGGAGAAAGAAAGATATGGTGAAGAGCGGCGGGATCAGCATCTATCCCCTGGAGATAGAGACGGTCCTCTATCACCATCCCGATGTCCTGGAGGCGGCGGTCATCGGCCTGCCCGATTCTCACTGGGGGGAAGCGGTGAAGGCTCTGGTCGTCGTGAGAGAGGGGGCCGGTATCCAGGGCGAAGAGCTAATCCAATTTTGCAAACAGCGCCTCGCTTCGTATAAGGTGCCTAAGTC
>JAHFAP010000004.1 GCA_023250495.1 Deltaproteobacteria bacterium
GAAGAGGGCCTCTATGCCGTCTTTGCCAAGTGCACCCATCTCGGATGCACTCCGCGCTGGCTTGCGGCCGAAAACAAGTTCAAGTGCCCCTGCCACGGCAGCGGCTTCTACAAGTCGGGCTTGAATTTCGAAGGACCCGCGCCTCGGCCGCTGGATCGCTTGAAGGTCACTGTCGGTGAAGACGGGCAACTGGTCGTGGATAAAAGCAAGATCTTGAGAATGGAGGCTGGCACCGAGCCTGAGGAACAGCATCCGGAAAGCATCCTGAAAGTTTAGCTGGGAACTTTATGGCATTGAACAAGTGGGAAGAGATCAAAAAGGACATCGTTGAGAGCCACGTCTGGAGGGCGATCTTCCGCCACGGCTATGAAGACACTCCGCGCAACCGGGTCCTCATGGTCACGGCCAACGTGTGGCTCCATCTCCATCCGGCCAAGGTGCGCAGGCACGGCGTCAGGATGCGATTTACCTGGTGCATGGGCGGGCTCACGTTCCTCATGTTTCTCATGACCGTCATCACCGGAATCTACCTAATGTTCTACTATCGCCCCGTGGCGGAATACGCCTACGCGGATATGAAGTACCTGGAATTCGACATGCCTTTCGGCATGCTCATGCGCAATATGCATCGTTGGGCGGCGCACGCCATGGTCGTCTTCGTCTGGCTGCACATGTTTCGTGTTTTCCTGACCGGTTCGTACAAGCCGCCGCGTGAGTTCAACTGGATCGTCGGCGTTCTGCTACTGGTCCTGACTCTGCTGCTGAGCTTCACGGGTTACCTGCTGCCGTGGGATCAGCTCTCGATCTGGGCGGTGACGGTCGGCTCCAATATGGCGCGCGCGAGCCCACTTCTGGGACACGAAGGGCCTTTTCACGAACTGGTCGGCGCCAATCCCATTTACGACGCCCGGGCCTTTCTGTTCGGCGGCGGGGAGATCGGACCGCACACGCTGCTCCGTTTTTATATCCTGCACTGCATCTTTATTCCTCTCGTAGCGAGTCTATTGATGGCGGTTCATTTCTGGCGCATTCGGCGAGATGGTTTTTCGGGGCCGTCGCTGTAAAAGAAGGTTCAACGGTTTAAGAGTTCAAATGTTCAAGGGTTAAAGGGAGATAAAGAATTTTAGATTTTAGATTGCCGATTTTAGATTGAATCGAAAATCCAAAATCGAAAATCGAAAATGGCGGGGAGATGAAAGGTTAGAGGGGTATGGCTGAGGTCGCTCAGGAAAAGAAAAAACCTGTCCAGATCGACGATAAGATCCATACGTGGCCCCATCTGGTGCGCAATGAATTTCTTGTCGCCATCTTTGTGACGGTGGTTCTGGTCATCTGGTCCGTGGGTATTGATGCTCCTCTCGAAGAGCCGGCCAACCCCACCCGAACCCCTAACCCCTCGAAGGCGCCCTGGTACTTCCTCGGCCTGCAGGAGATGTTGGTTTACTTTGACCCGTGGCATGCGGGCGTGGTGCTGCCCACTCTCATCATCGTCGGGCTGATGATGATCCCTTTCATCGACATCAATCCCAACGGGAACGGCTACTATACCTTCAAGGAAAGAAAATACGAGATCCTCACTTTCTTCCTCGGCTTTCATGTCCTTTGGGTGAGCATGATCATCATCGGGACCTTCTTCCGCGGCCCGGGGTGGAACCTCTTCTGGCCGTGGCAACACTGGGATCCCCACAAGGTCGTCGCATTGACTAATGTGGATTTGCCTTATCTGCTGGGGTTCAGGGATTATCGCTGGTCCGCAGTGTTCGGACTGTTTTGCGTCCTGGCGTATTTCGTCGTGGGGATCGGGCTCTTTCACGCCTGGGTGATCCGAGTCAAAGGAAAGGAGTTCATGCAGCGTTGGGGGCCCGTGCGCTTTGCGATCACCGCTTTTCTTTTCATCACGATGCTCTCCCTTCCGGTGAAGATGTTTCTGCGGCTTGCCTTCAACGTGAAGTACATCCTGGTCACGCCGTGGATTAACATCTAATGTTTTACGTTGCCAAGCTGGTCCAGGCGCTGGGGATCGCGGATGTCGGCTACGCGCTTTTCGCGGGCATCACGCAGGGTCGCTCTATGGCTGACGAAATCGTGCTCACGCTGATCGGAGTCGGGCTTTTTTCGCTGGGCCGGGCACTGGAGAAAAGGATAGCTTGAGGGACGGGAATGGCGGTCCGAGGCTTTGACGAACAAGAGGAAAAGAAATCCTACGGCAGCGTATTCCTGCTCGGCAGCGCCCTTTTGGTGGTTGTCACTTTATGGTCTATTTGGGATGACAACATCACGCGCCGCCCCTGGAAGAAATACCAGACAGAGTTCTCTCGGCTGGACTATCGCAAGGCCAAGGCGGCCTATGACGAGGAGGATAAAAAGCTCCAGGCCGATCCTGCTTACCAGGAGTTGGTGAAAAAGCTCGCAGCCGAACAGACTAGCCTGGCCAAGGGCGAGTTGGCCAAAAAGCTCCAGGCGCTGCAGAGCGAAGAAGTGAGAGCCAATGTTCGCTTCGGTGACCTGGACCAAGGAGCCAAGTTTATCAAGAGCGAGTTGGAAGAGGCATGGTACGAGTATGATCATGCCGTCCAGCAAGGGCGAAATGCCAAGCCCTATGAGGCGAAGATTCAGGAACTAGATAAGGAGAAGGCTAAGCTGGATCCGCAGGTCGAAGCGGCCAGGCAAAAGCGGGAACAGATCAAGGACGAGATCAAGAAGCTCAACTCGGGCATCAAGGATTTAGAAAACCAGCTATCCAAACTGACGGCCGAGCGAGATAAATGGCT
>JAHFAP010000325.1 GCA_023250495.1 Deltaproteobacteria bacterium
CGCTCCATGCTCTCCGGGGTCTCCTCTTCGGTTTTCGGCGGCGGGCCCTCCCCCACCTCCTCGGCAGGACCTTCCTCCAGCGTCGGGTTTTCCTGCAGCTCCTCCGAGATCAACTCCTCCAGCTCAACGCGCGAGAGCTGGAGCAGCTTGATGGCCTGCTGCAGCTGGGGAGTCATGACCAGCTGTTGCGCGAGTCTCTGGACCTGTCTGATCTCGAGCGCCATAGCTACTACAGGTGCACTAAGCCGGTGAATATTTGAGCGGGCTTAAATAACATTTGTCAAGACGTTTCGATTAGAGCGTAAAGCCTTCGCCGAGGTAAACCTGGCGGGCCTTAGGGCTGGTGGCAATCGTTTCCGGGCTCCCTTCTTCCAGGACCATCCCTTCGTTGATGATGTAGGCGCGGTCGCAGATCCCTAGGGTCTCGCGCACGTTGTGATCAGTGATCAGGACGCCGATGCCGCCGGTGGTTAGCTCGCGGATGATCTTTTGTATGTCCGTAACCGCGATCGGGTCGATTCCGGTAAAGGGCTCGTCCAGGAGGATGAAAAAGGGAGAGAGCACCAGGGCTCGGGTGATTTCTACCCTGCGGCGCTCCCCTCCGGAGAGGGTGACCGCTTTTTGTTTCGCGAGCTCCGCGATGCCAAGCATCCGCATCAGCCCAGCGGCGCGCTCGTGCTGTTCTTGTTCGCTGAGATCGAGAGTCTCGAGGATCGCCATCAGGTTTTCCTCCACGGTGAGCCCCCGAAAAATCGAGGACTCTTGGGGAAGATAGCTGATTCCGCGGCGCGCGCGTTGATAAATCGGCGCGCCCGTCAGATCCTCGCCGTTCAAAAAGACTTTCCCCTCGTCCGGATGGACCAACCCCACCATCATATGAAAGGTCGTGGTCTTGCCGGCGCCGTTGGGCCCGAGGAGGCCCACCACCTCACCTTCGTTTACATCCAGGTTCACTCCATCGACGACGCGGCGGCCGGTGTAGGACTTCGTTACGCTTTCGGCCTTGAGAACGTTCATTTCTTCTCTGTGCCCGGCTCCTCTTCGTTTTTTTGCTGTCTTTGCAGCTCATCGGGGAAAATGGTGGCTTTGACTCTCTGGTTTTTCCCTCCTTCGACTATGGCGCGGTCCTCTTCGAGGAAGAAGACAATGCGCTCTCCCGAGACTTCGCTGTTTCCCTGACGCGCCACCGGATTGCCGGTCATCGTCACGGTCTGCGCCTTGCCGTCGAAGACGGCCTTGGTCCCGGTTGCCACCCGATCTCCCTGCGTTACCTGGACCACTTTTCCTTCAGCTATAGCCTCTTTCATCTGTTTCAGGTTAGGGTCAAAGTAAGCGGTAAGCTTGTCGCTTCTCATCGTCAGATCGACCTGAACGGCCACCACCCTGCCCTGGTAGATGAGGATGTTTTTCTGCCGGTCGGCCTCCATCCAATCGGAGGTGATGAAGATCGGGCTTTGTTTGCCAGGCCGGGAGGCGCCTCCTTCGGACTTCTGCTTGGTCGGTTTCTTGTTATTACCCGCAGCTTCTCCTGCCCCGGTCACGGAATAGAAAAAGCCGAGGAACAAACAGATCGCCACGGATACAGCGCAAGCCAGCTTCCAAGATGTGTGATCAGCTTTCCTTCTTTTCATCGGATCGTCCCCTCATTTTCTCCAGCCGGTCGGGCTGGACCTTTGTCTTGACGTTTTTATTGATCCGCAGCCTATAGTTGTCCAGGCCGACCTCCATATTCACCCCTTCAAGTTCCATCCCAGCTCCCTTTACGGTCACCTTTCCGGGCAAGAGCAGTTGATTCTTGTCCTTGAAATAAAGGACCTCATTCGTGTTGAGAACAAACCCGCGAAAGTTAACCTGGACCTCACCCTGGAGCTGGGCCTTTTCCATCTGTCCCTCTTCTTTTGTAAGCCACAGATGCCCTTTTTCCCCGGTGGCCTCTAGCGTGCTGTTATCCTTCTGGTAAAAAAATACGCGTGGTTTTTGGATAAGGAGTTCGTTCTTTGCCTTGAGATATTGAGCCTCATCGCCAAAAACCTCCCATGTCTTGCGCTCCCCCTCGATTTGAGCGCGATGAAAATCCTTGATCTTTAGAGCCGCCTCCGGAACATAGTCCAGGGTTTTCAAAATGCTCTGCCTGAGCGCGCTGGCCTTCATGCGCCAGATGCTCTCGCCAACTTTGTACGCGACGCCGCCAAGGGACGCTGAGATGGCAATCAGAAGGATCACTCTTATCTTCTGCCGCTTCATGATGAGCCTCAATCCAGGGCGAAAATACCACCTTTAATGAAAGCTGTAAAGCAGATGGGCACGGAATTTGCTAGAAAATCCAGTAAAGATACAGTCGCGGGTGTATTTTAAGGAGTTTTATGCGTCGGGCTTTCTGGCGGATTGCTGTTGGATCGGGCTGCACGGGCGAGAATCAGAGAATGCCGGCCTTTAGGAGATCGTGAAGGTGGACGACGCCGATGGGTTTCTTCCCGCCATCGTCCAAGACAAATAAAGAGGTGATGGAGTGCTCCTCCATGAGCGCCACGGCCCGTGCCGCAAGCGCGTCGGCAGCGATGGTCTTGGGATTACGGCTCATTAGATCCTTCGCCTTGAAGCGGAAGATATCGCCCTTGCTCTCCAACCCTCGTCTTAGATCTCCGTCGGTGATGACGCCGATGAGACTGCCTTGGCCGTTCACCACCCCGGTCACTCCGAGG
>JAHFAP010000017.1:0-9819 GCA_023250495.1 Deltaproteobacteria bacterium
CCTGGCTGGGGAGAGTCAGTCCGGTCGATGATGTCGGATCAACGATGTGACCGGATCGGAGACCCAGCCGAAGTTAGTTGCGCGTAAAATAGGATAAATTTACAGGATAGGCAAGAGGCGTGAGGCGTGAGCCGAGAGGCAACCAAAACAAGCGTGAGGCATTAGTCCACGTAATTTGCTATCTCGATCAGATTGCCGTCCGGGTCGCGGATGTAGACGGACTCAATGGGCCCGGTGGCGCCGGTTTTCATGACCGGCCCCTCCACGATCTCAACGCCGCATGCGCGGATGTGGTCGATCACCTGCTTTAGAGGCGTAGAAGTGATGAGGCAGAGATCCGCCGATCCCGGCGTAGGTCTCAGAGCCTTGGGCTCAAATTCTTTTCCCGCTTCGTGAAGGTTGATTTTCTGCTCGCCGAATCGAAGCGCCTTGCGATGATTTCCGAAGGTGACGACCTCCATGCCGAGCACGCGCGTGTAGAAATCGCACGTCGCCTCAATGTCGCGCACGGTAAGGACCAGATGGTCAAGACGATCGATCTTCATAAAGAGTTTCAGTGCCAGCGCCGCCTCGGAGGTTTAATAGCGATCCTAGGCAGGCATCCGAGGGGGGAGTGCTTTTTTCCACGAGTCGAGCTTCTCTAAACGCGCATACCAGGCCCGAATATTTCCGTACTTTTCCAACGGAAAGCGGGCCGGCTGGGCGTAAACCAGCATGGCGGCAACCGAGAAGTCGGCCAGCGTCGGCCCGCCGCCGACCAGGTACTGGCGGTCCTTCAAATGACCATCGAGCACGACTGCCGAGCCGTGAAAAAGCTCCTCGCCTTTTTTGACTTCGGCGGGATCGGCCCCGCCGGCACCGAGAAATTTTTTGATCATGTTCTCCCAAACCAGCGTGCCCGTAGCTTTGCTCCACTGCGATGCCTGCCAAAATTGCCAACGGCTGATGTCTGCGCGGACTCTGTCGTCGGCGGGCCAGAGAGAATTTCCCGGCTTTTTCCCCGCGATGTACTGCATGATCGCGTTGGATTCCCAGAGTATAAAGTTGCTGTCGACCAGCGTGGGAACTCTGCCGTTGGGGTTAATGCTCAGGTAGCTGGGATCTCTTTGCGCTCCCTTGAGCAGATCGACCAGTTGGAGATCGAGCTGGATCTCAAGATGGTTCGCGGTGGCGAGAACATTCACGCAGTTGGGCGAATTCGGATGATAGTAGAGCTTCATAAAACCTCCGTGAGCAAAAAATGGTCATTCAGACTTTATGGCGTCTCCGACTTGGAGCATGCCGCTTGTGACAATTTCGGCTCTTAAGCCGCCTCTATGAACCAGGCCGCGCATGACCCCTTGGTAGGTTAGCTTCTGGAGGTGAGAGCAGGGTTCACAGAGGCGCGTGCCGCGAAGCGTGACCTCTCCGATTTTGAACTCTCGCCCTACCAGGTGGTTCAGCGGAACTCCGCGAGTAACGATGTTGCGGCGACTCTCTCCTGGATTGAGTTCAATGCCGTAGTCGCGCTTCAAGGCTTCGATCGCCTCGATCTCAATCAAGGTCACATCGCGGCCTGAGCCGGGTTGGTTGGAATAGGTGCCGGTCTGGCTGAAGTAACGATCTCCCTCGAGCCCTTTACCAGCCACCGCCCGCACTTCGTTGCTTGACTTCATCGGCGCTGCTCCGGCTGGGGTTATATGGATGGAAACGATGATGCCCTTTCCCAGCATATTCTCAGTTCGATTTCTTTCTCGCCACCAAGGCTGCGATCTCGGGCGTCTGCATCGCCTCTTTGAGCGCGGTGATGGTTCCTTTGTCTTGGATCTCCTGGGCCAACCGCCTTGTCGCGCCGATGGCGACCTTCATAAAGGCGGAGCCGTAGCTCACCCTGGCCACTCCTAAATCCTGCAGCTCGCTGACGCTCGGCGTCTGCGGCCCGGCGAGGACACTGACGGGCGCCTTGACCTCTTTGACGAGCCGCCCGATCGTCTCGCGCGAGCCGGCATGCATGAAAAAGATGCAATCCCCGCCGGCTTCGGCGTAGGCGTTGCCCCGGCGGATCGCCTCATCCAGCGCTTTTTTTGGGTCATCCGTCATAACCATCAATGCGTCGACTCTAGCGTTGAGGAAAAATTCGCTGCCAAGCGCGCGCTTGGTTTCCATGACTGCGGCGATCTTTCGCAATTGCTCGGCTATATCCACCAAACCGCGAGCGCCACCCGGTTTGCCGCCCGCCCCATCTTCCAGGTTCATGCCCGCAGTACCTACGGCCACGAGCGCACGCACGGTCTCGCTGATCTGATTCTTATCCCCGTAGCCTCGCTCAGCATCGGCATTCACCGGAACAGAGACTGCTCCTACGATCTTCCCCGTAACCTCAACGGTAAGACTGCGGCTCATCGCTTCGCCGTCAGGATATCCTAACGCCGCCGCGATTCCGCCGCTGGTGCATTGGATCGCTTTAAAGCCGAGCTGCTCGAATAAGAGGGCGCTGAGGACATCGTATGCCCCCGGCATCACGAGAATCTCAGGCGCAAGAACTAATTCTCTGAGTCTCCGGCTCTTTGTATTCGCCGCGGCTATCGTTTCGCGTGGGATCGGCTCCATCGAGACCTCCAACTAGTTGAAGAATTTTATCCTAAGGCGGAGAGAGGTTAGACGCAAGAGTGAAGGAGGCTACAACCAAACGTAATAGGTGGCAAGGCCCAGAAAAATAACGATCCACCAAAGCGTGAGCGCGGTCCGCATCCATAGCTTATAGTTCTCAAAGCATAGCGCTTTTGGCAGCCAGTTCGTGCCTGCTCGAATGAGAATATACAAGCCCAGGAGTTGGGTGACGCTTCCCAGGACGGCGTGTAGGGTTGGGAAAAAGTAGTAGGATTGGCCCAGCCGCTGAGGGAGTCCCGGAGCTATATCGCGCGCGAATGGCGGCAGCATGATCGCCGCAATCATGACCAGGTTCAGCAGCACAACGCTGCCCTGGCAGACAGCGTGGGCGCGGTAGAGTCTGCGGCGGGCGAGAATCATCCCCAGGAGCAGGGCAAAGCCCATCAACAGCTGGACGACAAGGTTGACGTCCGCTGCGAGCCTTGCCCCAGTTCCGAGGAACCCAGCCGCATCCACTTGAGAGCTTATTTTTCGACGATATCGCCCTTGAGGCTGGAGGCGAGCGCGAGGAAGTCGTTTTTCTCTTTTTCAGGCACCTTGAATTTATCCAGGATTGCGGCGAGGTGCTTCACCGTCAGCTGCCAGTCGCTTTCAGTGATCCCCAGCCCTGCATGTGCGGCCTTCGTGCTGCGACCGGTATAGATGCAAGGACCACCCGCAGCTTCACAGAGTTGGTCCACGATGAGCTGACGCAGTCTCTTTTTCGACTCTGTGCTGAGCCCGACCAGGAAGCGAGAGAGTTGCTTATCGTTGGCCGCACGCGTGATAAATTCGTCCGTCACCGCGGCGATTGCGTCATAGCCGCCAAGCCGCTTGTAGAGGGTCGCGCTCGGCTGATTCCCCATGGATTGGGCCGACGCATTCCAGGCGCAGCCGCTCACAAGCAACAAAACAAGAAGCCCTAGCCAAAGATGGGATAATAGATTCCTATTCATGATTCCTCCCTCTTTTGCACCACCGCTCATTAACACGTTTTGAGACATGCTTCCATAGCTGTGTGCAGTTGAGGCCAGGGCCTAGACGGATAACGGCTTCCCAGAATCCCGTTCCTATTCACATTACATCTTCTCCACAATGTCCTTCTTCATGGGACCGAGAACAGAGAGTAGTTCTCCCTTCTCCTTGGCAGGGACTTTAAACTTGTCTAAGGTTGCCACCAGATCTCCCACCAGCGCATCAAAGGCTTCACCAGTAATGCCCATGCCCTTGTGGACAGCCTTCATGTCTTGTCCCGTGTACTTGCAAGGACCACCACTCGCCTCACAGATCTGGTTGACGAGATGCATTTTCAAGCGGGGAATGTTGGCGTTGGCGAAAAAGCCGTTGATCCGTTTGTCCGCGGCCACGCGACCGACAAAGTCATCCACCACCGCGGTAATGGCCTCCTTCCCTCCGAGCCGCTCGTAAAGTGACTTCTCAGCCATCCGCCCGGAGTCCATGGTGGCGCATCCCGCCAGGAACACCAGGACGCTCAGCATTCCCATTTTGAACGGATTGTTGTATTTCATCTTCTCTCCTCCTTATTTTGCAGTCAAAAAGCCTTCGCCCACCTTATACTACGAACGTCAGCGCCGGTTTGGATTGCCCCGGTATCCAGAGATCCGCACGCTATCTAGAGGGGTCGAGGCCTGAGACTTCCAACGAACCCTTGGAAACCCCCCGATCTCTATGGTAGTTGGGTCTGGATGACCGCATCGTCAGATAGCCCGGTCCAGCTTGTCTTACAGATAACGCAAGGCGATCGTGGAGCCTTTGAACGTTTCTACGATCGCTATGCCCCACTGGTTTTTTCCTTTGCCATGCGGCTGGTCCGAGAGCGCTCCGCGGCAGAGGATCTGCTCCAGGAGGTGTTTCTCCAAGTCTGGCGCGAGGCGGGAAGCTATAGCCCGGAACGTGGCACACCGGAGGCGTGGATCATTACGATTACGCGGAGTCGGGGAATCGATAAACTACGTTCCATACGTAGAAGAGAGAGAAGCTTCGTGCCGATGGAAGGTTCTGCCGGGAAGGAATACGATGGCAAGGTGGAGAGCAGTGCCTTGGCATCGGACACAAGAATCATGGTCAATAGCGCTTTGGCTCAACTTCCGGAGAGCCAGCGGAAGGTGTTGGAGCTGGCCTATTTTGATGGGCTAACTCAGTCAGAGATCGCCGAGCGGATGAAGGAGCCATTGGGGACGATAAAAACCCGCATGCGTGCGGCCCTTACGCGCCTGCGAGAACTGCTTGGCGCCAGGGTGGCTTGAGAACTTATGAACCACGACGAATGGCTTGAACGCGCAGAAATTTATGTCCTCGGAGCCCTCGACGGAGAGGAGTTGAATCAGTTCGAAGCTCACCTGGCTTCCCATTGTCCTCTGTGCGAGGACCATCTGCGCGAGAGCCGCGAGGCCCTTGTCCAACTCCCTCGCTCGCTTGCGCCGGTGGAGCCTCCGCGAAGTGTCAAGGCGGAATTGCTAAAGCGGATAGCTCCCGAAGCAAAGGTTCCGATTTCAGACAGATCTAGGTTCCGTTGGCTCTGGTTGGGCGTTGGGGCCGGCGCTTTGGCGGCGGGCCTGCTGATTGTTGTCAGCTGGAACCTCATCGCTGCACGAAACCAACTTCGCGAGCTGCAAGCCCAGATCGCCGGTTTACAAACTCAGGTCGCCCAGCGGGAAGAGCTGATTCGGTTCCTGTCGGATCCACAGGTCCGTATCGTCAATCTCGCAGGCCTTCCCCCAAGTCCCGGCGCAAGAGGCCAATTGCTTTGGAATCCTCTCTCGCGCGCGGGTCTGCTATTGGTGACCGGTCTGCCCCCGATTCCCGCGGACAACGCCTATGAGCTTTGGGGTATTGCCGGCGCGGAGCCTGTTCCCGCGGGAGTTTTCGTCGTGAACGAGGGCGGGCTAGCTCTGTTTCGCCTTCCCGCGCTACCCGAGTCAAAGAGCTTTGACAAGTTTGCCGTGACCCTTGAGCCGGCGGGCGGCGTTCCACAGCCTACGGGCTCGATGGTTCTTCTCGGAAGCCTCTAGTCATTTTAGATTTTGGATTGCCGATTTTGGATTTGGGCTCGAATCTAAAATCCGAATGCCTTGTCCTCGAAGCTCTGCTAGAATGTGAACATGATGAAAATCTTCAAAGCTCTCACCATCGCGGGCTCAGACTCCGGCGCAGGGGCGGGGATTCAGGCGGATCTCAAGACGTTTGCCGCTCTGCGGGTTTACGGAACCTCCGTGATCACGGCGATTACGGCCCAGAATACCAGAGGGGTTACGCAGATCTTCGAGCTCACTCCGGATCTTATAGCAGCTCAGATCGACGCCGTGATTGAAGACATCGGCGCCCATGCTCTCAAGACCGGCATGCTGGCCAATTCAGCGATCATCGAAGTTGTGGCGAAAAAGATTCGCGAATACCGGCTGGCAAACCTGGTGGTGGATCCTGTGATGGTGGCGAAATCGGGCGACCTCTTGTTGCGCCGCGAGGCGATTGAGGCGCTCAAATCTCGACTCATTCCCCTGGCGACTATCGTCACGCCTAACCTGCCCGAAGCCGAGCAGCTCACGGGTATTCATGGAACAGGGCTTGAAGCTCTCAGAGAAGCCGCTAGGCGGATTATCGGCATGGGAGCAAAAAGCGTCGTGATCAAGGGAGGGCACCGGAGAGGGCCGGCCACCGATCTCTTTTTCGACGGGAAAAAATTCCGTCAGCTGAGCGCCGCTCGCGTCCCCACGCCGAACACGCACGGAACCGGCTGCACCTTTTCAGCGGCAATCGCGGCGAATTTGGCGAAAGGAGAAAAGCTCGAAAGGGCAGTGGTCCTGGCGAAGAGGTACATCACTCAGGCGATCCGCAGAGGCTTCGGCATCGGCTCCGGCCACAGCCCGGTGCATCATTTTTACTGCTTCTGGCCGAAGAGATAGAGACAGAGACCGCCCCCCTTCACCTTTCTAGTTCTGCTCTATCTCTGTCCTGGTCTCTATGTTGTTTTTGGGCCGATGATGTATCCTGTCTTGAGATCGCCGAAGAGCTCGCATCTCTCATTTCTCCAGGTCCAAAAATAGAGAGTCATGTAAGCACAGAGCAGGGCGTTGAGCCTGTCTTCCAACGCCTTAAGGCCTCTGCCTTTAAGGCTTCCAGGATTTTGACTGAGGAGATCAGTGAGAGGTTTAGAAGGAAGCAGCGGTGGGGACTTCGAGTTGACATAAGACCACCTTATCGGATATTTTCTGAGCCAATTCTCAATCCGGAGCCACTCCATCATCGCTGGTCAGTGCATCAGGGTCTCTTAGGAGGGTTGACACACACGTTCAAGGAGGGAACTTATGAGGTCCCGATGCCTACACCCCCAAAACAAATTCCTATCATTTCGCCGTTTTCCCCGTTCATCTCGCTAAAAGGAAGCTCTATGCCCGGCCGCAAACTCACCAGACAGGATCTCCGCGGAGCTGCGGAAAAATACAAAAACTGGGGCAAGTGGGGCCCCAACGACGAGATCGGTACGCTCAACTACACGCGGCCCGAAGACATCGTCGCGGCGGCGCGGCTGGTAAAAAAGGGAAAGGTGATTTCGCTCGCGGTCAATTTCGACAACAACGGTCCTCAAGGGGCGAAGAGCAAGTACCCGGCGATGGGCCGCATCAATCCCGTGCACACGATGCTGCGCACCGGCACCGACGCCTATTCAGGCGTGCTCGATCACCGAGGTATTCGCGCCGCCGACGACATGGTGGTCATGCCCCTGCAGTGCGGCACGCAATGGGACGGACTCGGCCACGTGTTCTACGAGAACTACATGTGGAACGGCTACGACTGCCGCGAAGTCACCTCGAACGGCGCGCAGAAATGCGGCATCGAGAAGACCAAGAACAGGATGGTGGGCCGCGGCGTGTTTCTCGACGTGGCGCGCGCGCTCGGCAAGGAAATTCTCGAGGACGGCTACGCCATCACCTGCGCCGACCTCGACCGCACTGCCGAGGCGCAGGGCGTCAAAGTGAAGCGCGGCGACTACGTCATCGTGCGCACCGGGCAGATGGAAGCGAAGCTCAAAGCTGGGAGCTGGGACGGGTATCCGGGCGGAGATGCGCCGGGGTTCGCCTTCGAGACGCTGGAGTGGATCAAGCGCACGGAGCTTGCGGCGCTCGCGAGCGACACCTGGGGCTGTGAGGTAAGGCCGAACGAGACCGAGCCTGGCATCAACCAACCCTGGCACTGGATCACGATCCCGATGATGGGCATGACCATGGGCGAGATCTTTTACGTGAAGGACCTTGCCGAAGACTGTGCTGCGGACCAGGTGTACGAGTTCCTTTTCGTCGCGCCGGCGATCCCGATCACCGGCGCGGTCGGCTCGCCCACGAACCCGCTGGCAATAAAGTGACCGCCGCAAGGCGGTCATCCTGAGGAGCGAAGCGACGAAGGATCTGCTGTTGTGAGCGCAAAAGCAGATCCTTCGCTACGCTCAGGATGACATTCAACGAACAACCGGAGTACCCGAAGTGGCAAATATGACGGGCGCTCAGGTCCTTGCGGACATGTTGCAAGGCTACGGCGTGTCGCATGTATTCATGGTTCCCGCGGTGCTACGCAGGACGTTCGCCGAAATGGAACGCAGGACGAAAATCAAGCGTATCCACACCCACGGCGAAAAATCCGCCGCCTACATGGCCGACGGTTACGCCCGCGCCTCGGGCCGCCCCGGCATCTGCATGGCGCAGGTGATCGGCGCGCTGAACCTCGCCGCGGGCTTGCGAGACGCCCACCTTGCGCATTCGCCGGTCATCGCGTTCACCGGCGGCCGCGACCCGAAGAGCAAGTTCCGCAAGGTCTACCAGGAAGTGGACGACGTTCCGGCGTTCGAGCCGGTGACGAAGTTCAACGCAACGGTGGACGCGGTCGAGCGCTTTCCCGACATGGTGCGGCAGGCGTTTCGTGTTGCCGTATCCGGCACGCCGGGGCCGGCGCACCTTCAGTTTCGCGGGAACGAAGGGCAGATCGACGCCGAGGAAGCGGAAATGGAGCCGCTCGTTGAAGAGCAATTCGCCCGCGTGCCGCCGTTCCGCCCCGAGCCGGATATGAAGAGCTTGCTCGCCCCGCTCAAGCTCCTGCAGGAAGCCGAGCGGCCGGTCCTCGTCGCAGGCGGCGGCGTACGCGCCTCGGGCGCGGGGAGGGAGCTCGTCGCCCTGGCGGAAATGCTTTCGATTCCCGTTGCGACTTCGCTCAACGGCAAGGATTCCATTCCCGGTGTCCACCCGCTCTCGATCGGCGTATCGGGGACTTATTCGCGCGAGAGTGCGAACCGGGTGATCGGGCAGGCGGATCTCGTCTGCTTCATCGGCACCGAGACGGGAAGCATGACGACGAATTTCTGGACCGTTCCGAAGATCGGCGTTGCCGCGGTCCAGATTGACATCGAACCGGAATCTCTCGGACGGAACTATCCTCTGAAGGCGGCCGTGCTGGGAGATGCGAAGATCGTCCTTGCACGCATGCTCGAGCACGCGGACGGAAAGACGGCGGCAAAGCGAAAGGCCTGGCTCGAAAAATCGCACTCGATCTGCAAGGAGTGGTATTCGAAATACGAGCCGATGCTCGGATCGGACGCCGTTCCGATCAGGCCCGAGCGCATGTGCAGCGAACTCACCAAAAACTTGCCGGATGATGCCATCGTCGTCGTGGACACCGGCCACGCGGGCATGTGGATGGGCGGCATGTACGATCTGCGCGCGCCTACCCAGAGCTACATGCGCAGCGCCGGGCACCTCGGCTGGGCTTTTCCCGCGGGCCTCGGCGCGAAATGCGCTTGCCCCGACCGGCCCGTCGTCGTCTTCACAGGAGACGCCGGCCTCTGGTATCACATCGGCGAAATCGAGACCGCGGTCCGCTGGAAGATCAACTCGGTGACCGTCGTCAATAACAACGCCAGCGGAAACCAGTCCAAGCGCGGCTTCGACCGCGCCTATGGAGGTCAGCAGACCGAGCAGGCACGCGAGCTGTGGACCTACAGGATGGTCAACTTCGCCCGCGTCGCCGAGGACATCGGTGCGCTCGGGATCAGAGTGGAAAAGCCTGCAGAGCTCGCTCCGGCGATCCAGCGCGCGCTCAAGGCCGATCGTCCCGTCATTGTGGACGTGGCGACCGACATCGAGGCGTTGGCGCCGACCGCGGTGACTTAACCTCGGGTTTTCGAAG
>JAHFAP010000017.1:9919-11089 GCA_023250495.1 Deltaproteobacteria bacterium
CAAGCAGAGTTCATCAGGATGAATTCCACCGTTGGGCTGGCGACATTAATCAGCGGAGAAATCGATTATTATGCGGCGATCGGCCCCGGGGTCGCTGCGGCGATCCGGGGAGTTCCAGCCAAGATCGTGGCCTGTTACGTTCCTGGCCCTACCGCTACGCTCATTGCTCGGAGTGAGTTTAAGTCGGTCCAAGAGCTTCGAGGTAAGACAATCGGGATCAATATCTTCGGCAGCAATCTTGAGATCATCGGCAGGAACATTTTCAAGCATTATGGTTTAGATCCGGACAAGGAGATAAAGTTTCTTGTCGGAGGCCCACTGGAAGCCCGCTTTTCTGCAATGAAGCAAGGGTTGATCGCGGCCACTTTGGGTGCTCCGCCGGCGGATTTTCTTGGCAAGAAGATGGGCTTTGTTGTTCTTGCGAGGGCCCACGAGCTTTTCAATTTTCCCGTGACCGGTATTTTATCAAGCATCAAGAAGATCAAAGAAAAGCCCGACGAGGTTAAGCGAGTCATCAAAGCGGGTATCAAGGCCAACCGCTATATTCGTCAGAATCGCGACGGCACAATTCAGGCATTTATGGAGTGGATGAAGATCGATAAAGAGATGGCCACGGCCACCTATGACTCGGTCGGGAAAGCATTTAACGAGGACGGAAGTCTGCCTGAAGATGGCCTCCGCCTGTTGATTGATGAGGCAAAGAAAGCCGCCAAGATAAGCCGCGAGATCGCATCGAGTGAAGTTGCGGACCTTTCGATTCTCAGAGAAGCTCAGAAGGAGCTTGGGATTAAATAAAAGGAGATGCGCCTCCGCCAAGGTGGAGGTAGATGACAGGTCGCTGCGCTAGGAAATGGGGTAGAAGCTAGTTCGTTTTGTCTGGGCCGGTAAAGGCTCTCGAATGCAGGCCTGGCACCGTCGTCGGGTAATCTTCAGTACTCAGTGACCAACCTCCACAAGCAAATTCCTATCACTTCAGGGCTTCGGGGAAGAACAGGCTCTCGATGTCCGGCTTCTCGTCCAAAATCCCCTGCTGGATCTGGTACGCGATGAGCGTCTCGAGGGACCTCCGGGCGCAGCCTTTGGTTAAACCATAAGAGAAATCGGCAAGCCAAAGTGGCTCCAGGTGCCTAGCCATGGACCTTGAAATCATCCAACCAGTTGATTAAACTA
>JAHFAP010000017.1:11189-23306 GCA_023250495.1 Deltaproteobacteria bacterium
TAGTTTGAAACTTTTGAGGGGGTGATCTTCATGGGCGGTAAAGCAGCCGAGATAGGGGCATTCGAGGCCAAAACCCGTCTTTCGGAATTGCTGCGGGAGACGCAGCGCGGAAAGTCTTTTGTCATCCGCAGGCGAGGAAAGGCAGTGGCTCGTTTGGTTCCTCCGGTAGACGAAGGCGAAGCGGTGGACTTAAGTAAAATTTTGGCGGAATTCCGTGAGATGCGGAAGCGGCTTCCCCGAATGGTTAGGGTCCGCGAGCTGGTCGAGGAAGGCCGTCGCTTCTGATGGAGTGGGTACTGGACTGTTCCTTAGCACCGGCCTGGGCGTTGCCCGATGAAACATCAGCCCGCGCCGAAAAATTCCTAGCGCATCTTTCTCCACAAAGCGTTCTCTGGGTTCCGGCGTTGTGGTGGTATGAAATTTCAAACGCGCTTACGATGGCGCAACGACGACACAGACTCGTAGAGAGCAAGAGCAGGCGCATAGTCGATCTCTATAGTACGCTCCCCATTGAAACCGACGCCGAGCTTAATCTGCATGTTGTGCAGCGCCTTCAGGCCCTGACCCGCGAGTACTCCTTGTCTGCCTATGACGCCGCGTATTTGGAACTGGCTGAGAGAAAGAATGTTGGGCTCGCGACGCTGGACCGACGACTCATCACGGCGGCGAGAAAGGCCGGCGTAAAGATTCTATCTGCCTAAACGTTGAGGGTCTGAGGAAAGAACAGTCCGTCGATGTCCGGCTTCTGATCGAGGATCCCCTGCTGGATCTGGTACGTAATGAGCGTCTCCAAAGATCTCCGGGCGCAGCCTCGGTTTAAACTGTAAACAAACTCCTCGCCCATCACCTTTCTTTCCCGACCAGCCTCGGCTTTTTGTTTCTCATTCCGATAGCGGCCGGCCAACCCCTCTGCCTCGCGAAAGGCGGTGAGCAGACTCTCGACGATCTCGGGATGGGCCGCTGCAATATCCTCTCTCAAGACGACAAGGTGGTTGATCGGAAAGGCGCCGGTGCGGCGGAAGAACTCTTCTTCGACGCGGTGGTAGTCAGGAAAGATCCGCCGCAGCTTGGGATTAGCGGCGAGCGCCTCGTAGGGTTCGAGCGCCGCGTCTAACTCACCGCGCTCGAGCAGCTCAACGGCGTGTTCTCGCGTCCGTGGGGCAGGGATGAACCGCACGCGGATCTCGGGAGGAGGGAGATGAAGGGACTCTTCTGCGATGTCCGGCTCCGCCACGAACCACTCCACGCTCTCAGGCTTCACGCCATGCTCGTTTTGGAGAATGCCCTTCAGCCAGACCGGCGTCGTCGCGTTGTAGCGGTGTATGGTGATCTTTTTTCCGGCCAGCTCCGAAGGATCGCGCAGCGGCGAGCCCACAGGATAGTACATACAGCGATGGCGAAAACGGCGGGAAAGAAAGACCGGCAAGGCGCGCAGCCTCAGCCCGCGCATTCGCGCCAAGATGAAGGAGGAGATGGACAGCTCGCCTCCGTCGATCTTTCCGGCGATGATGTCGCGATGTCTCGCGCCGACGTTGTCGAATCCTTCGCCGAAGCGAGTTTGGATTTTTAGATCAACTCCCTTAGCTTTCACGGAGCCGTCGAGGAGAGCCTGCGTGTTGGGCGCAGGACTGAGTCCGATAGTCAGAGTTAGCGGCGCCATTTCAGCAAGATCCTCCCATGGCGAGTTCCATCTCGGAGACCATCTCCCGCGCCGCTTCCAGCGGATCCTTGGCTTCGGTGATGGGCCGCCCCACGACGATATAGTCAACCCCGGCGCGGATCGCCTGCTCAGCGGTCATCACGCGCCTCTGGTCATTTTTTTTCCCGCCCTGCGGTCTTATCCCTGGCGTGACAATGATGAAGCGGCGGCCGCAGGCGGCGCGAATATCGGCCACCTCTTGGGGAGACGCCACGACCCCGTCCATGCCGGCCTCCTGGCTCAAGAGCGCAAGTCGCACCACCTGATCCGCCACCTCTCTATCAACGCCCACTCTTTCCAGGTCGCTCTTGCTCAGGCTGGTAAGAACCGTGACCGCAAGCATGATGGGTCGCCTGAGCGCCTCCTGGCGGCAGACGCGGCGGACTTCTTTTGCAGTCTGGCGCATCATTGCCAAACTTCCGGAGGCGTGGACATTGAACATCTTCACGCCCAGACGGGTCGCCTCGATCGCCGCCTTCGCCACCGTGGATGGAATGTCGTGAAACTTGAGGTCGAGAAAGACCTCACCGCCCATCTCCTGGATGAGTTTTACCGCAGCCGGCCCGGCGTGGGTAAAAAGCTGCTTTCCTACCTTGAACATTCCCAGTTGGCCAGCCAGGAGCCTGACCAGCGTCTTAACGCGGTCCACGTCATCCAGGTCGAGAGCGAGAATCAGGCGCTCGCGCATGGAAGCCGGCGAGCGGACAAGTTGCAGGTTGGAACCCATGATTAGACCTTGAGCGCCTCTTGGACGATGGATTCGATCTTCTGCGCGGCCTCGGCCAGCGGGAGATCTTCTGTTTTTCCGTCGCGACGCCAGCGCGCCTCGACGCAACCCCTCTCAAGCCCCTTGGCTCCGACCGTCACCCGCAACGGGACTCCGATGAGGTCCGCGTCCTTAAACTTGACTCCGGGCCGTTCGTCCCGATCATCCAGGAGAGCTTCGATTCCGCGCTTCCGAAGCTCGCTATAGAGGGCGTCGGTCACTTCGCGGACCGCATTCTCCTTGTAATTGATGGGCAGAAGCAAGACCTGGAGCGGAGCGATACCGAAGGGCCAGATGATGCCGTTGTCGTCGTGGTTTTGCTCGATGGCCGCCGCGGCCAGGCGGGTGATGCCGATTCCGTAACAGCCCATCTCGATCGGCCGCTCCCGGCCCTCCGCGTCGAGGTAGGTGGCGCCCATCGCCTCACTGTATTTTTTCCCTAGGTAGAAGACTTGGCCCACCTCGATACCGCGGTAACTCTCCAGCGTTCCGTGGTCGCAGCGCGGGCATGGGTCTCCGGCCGTTGCCGTCCGGAGATCGGCGAAGGCCGAGGGCGTAAAATCACGTTCCTGATCAACCTCGGCTAAGTGCGCGTTGGCCTCGTTCGCGCCTGCGACCGCGCCGCGCATCCCCTGGATCGCCTGGTCCGCCACCATGCGCAATCTTAACCCTATTGGTCCCAAGAAACCGGGCGGCACGCTCGCCGCCTCCTCGATCTCCTCTTCATCCGCCAGGAAAACCTCGTCGCACTCCAATACCGACTTGAGTTTGAGCTCGTTGATCTCGTGATCGCCGCGGACCAAAACCGCCACCAGCTCTCCGGCATCCGCTTTGTAGACCATGGTCTTGATAAACTTTTCGGCGGGAAGGCCCAAAAACTCGGACACCTCGGCTACGCTCTTTTTCCCCGGTGTGGGGACTTTTCTTAAAGGCGGTGAACTCTCTTTTAAATTGCGGCCCGAGAGCCGCGGCGCTTTCACGTCCGCCTTGAGCACGTTGGCCGCATAGTCGCAACCATCGCAGCTTACCAGGGCGTCCTCTCCCGAATCGGCCAGAACCTGAAATTCATGAGAAAGACTTCCGCCGATGGCGCCCGTGTCGGCCTCGACGGGCCGGAACCGCAGGCCGCAGCGGGTGAAGATCCGCTTGTAGGTCTCAAACATGTTCTGATATTCACGCCGGCAGTCCTCGACGCTCGTGTGGAAGCTGTAGGCGTCCTTCATGATGAACTCGCGACCGCGCATCAGGCCGAATCGGGGGCGAACCTCGTCGCGAAATTTGGTCTGGATCTGGTACAAGTTCAAGGGAAGCTCGCGGTAGGAGCGAACCACCCGACGGACCAAATCTGTGATGATTTCTTCGTGCGTGGGTCCGAGGCAGAAATCTCTTTCGTGGCGGTCTCTAAAGCGGACCAGCTCTTTGCCGTAAAGCTCCCAGCGGCCGCTCTCCTGCCATAACTCGGCAGGGGAAGCGATCGGCAGCAAAAGCTCTTGGGCCCCTGCTCGATCCATCTCATCGCGCACGATCGTTTCGATCTTGCGGATCACCTTGAGCGCCAGGGGCAAGTAGTCGTAGATCCCCCGACTGACCTGACGGATCATCCCTGCACGGACCAGCAGTTTGTGGCTGATGACCTCGGCATCAGCGGGGTCCTCTTTAAGCGTGGGAATGAGTGTCGTGCTCCAGCGCATGATCGTATGTATGAAGGAAAACCGGGCAGGGGCACAAGACGGCTAGTCGTCCTGAGCTATTTCTTTTGCGGCATCTTTCTCAGCCGCGAGCCGCTCCACCTCTTCCATCAGGGCCTCCACAATCTGCGCCTCCGGGACCTTACGGATCACCTCTCCTTTTTTGAAGATGATGCCGATTCCCTTGCCTCCGGCGACGCCGATGTCGGCGGCGCGCGCCTCTCCAGGCCCGTTCACTTCGCACCCCATGACTGCGACGTGAATGTCCTTGTTCGAGAAAGGGAGCATGCGCTGTTCCACCTCCTTGGCCAGCCCGACAAGGTCGATATCGGCCCGGCCGCACGAGGGGCAGGCGACAAAGGTCATTCCTTGCTTGCGCAGACCGAGAGACTTGAGAATCTCAATCCCGACTCGCGCCTCCTCGACCGGATCCGCGGAGAGGGAGACACGGATGGTGTCGCCAATCCCCTCGGCCAACAGCGTGCCGATCCCCACCGAAGATTTGATCGTGCCCATCGTCGGCGTGCCCGCTTCCGTGACGCCCAGATGGAACGGATAGTCCACCTTGTCGGCCAACATGCGATAGGCCTCGATCATCATGAGCGGATCAGACGCCTTCAGGGAGACTTTGATTTCCTGGTAGCCGAGATCTTCGAGAATGCCGATGTGGCGTAGCGCGCTCTCCACCATCCCCCCAGCCGTAGGCCCGTCGTATTTCTTCAAGAGGTCCTTTTCTAAGGAGCCCGCGTTCACTCCAATTCGAATAGGAATTTTGCGCGCGGCGGCGACTTTGACGACCTTCTCGACACACCAGCGCTCGCCGATGTTGCCGGGATTGAGACGGAGACCGTCCACTCCCTGTTCCAGAGCGATAAGGGCGAGCTTGTAGTTGAAGTGGATGTCGGCGATGAGCGGGATGCGAATCTGTCTTTTGATCTCGCCGAGTTTCTCCGCCGCCTCGCGCACGGGAACCGCGACTCTCACGATATCGCAGCCGGCAGCCTCCAGGGACCATATCTGGTCAAGCGTCGCGTCCACGTCCCGGGTGTCGGTCTTGGTCATCGATTGGACGGTGATCGGAGCATCCCCGCCAACTTTGACCTTGCCGACCTGAATCTGCCGTGTTTTACGCCGCGCAACCACAAGTCCACTATAATGGAGCCACCGAAGGGGTGTCAACCAAGCGGATTGATGCCACCACCTGGTTGAGCCAACCGGAGAGATAGCTATCAGTTAGGAAGACATCACGTCCCGTGAGGCCTGCTGGGCGGGCCGAGATTTTCTTCTCCCAGCCCTCGGCTTTGCCCCGTCGCGGTGAAAGCCAAGCCAGTTCCAC
This sequence comes from Deltaproteobacteria bacterium, assembly GCA_023250495.1. Lineage (GTDB taxonomy): Bacteria > Desulfobacterota > Binatia > UBA9968 > UBA9968 > JAHFAP01. Next base: position 16,679 of record JAHFAP010000017.1, read on the forward strand.
TGATCCGGATAGCGCCGCACCATAGCCTCCAGATGCCGCGTGAACAGGACGGTGTTGGCAGCCACATCATCTTCGAGCTCATTGCTTTCGATGAGCTCGATCTCAGGCTCGATGTGAAGAGTTAGCCGGTCGCGAGAATCCCGCGTCAGAAACATGGGCAGGGTCGCGGCCCCGGTGCGCAGGGCGAGGGTTGCAGGTCCACGCGGAGCCGGGGACGGGAGGCCGAAGAACTCCACTTCGACGCCGCCGGACTTAAACTCATCAGCGATCACAAGCACCACGCCATTCGCCCTCAACGCCTTCAGGACTCCGCGGACCGCTTCCCGTCGCGGCTTGGCCGAGACCGTCTTAATGCCGACTTTGGCACGATAGTCGTCCATGAGACGAGCAAATCGTCGGTCGCGCGGCTGCTTCACCAGGGCAATAAAGGGGTAACCTGCTGCCGCCAGCCGGATACCGATCATAGTGAAATTACCGAGATGGGCGCTGAGAGCAATCACGCCCTTTCCCTTTGCCAGCGCCTGCTTCAAATGGTCTTCCCCCTCGATAGGCACGGCAGCTAGGACTTTCTCTTTTGGCGCATGCATGATGCTACTAGTTTCCAGAATCCCCTGGGCGAAGTTTCTCCAGGCCTTACGAATCACTGCCCTTCTCTCCTCGGGAGAAGGCAATTGATCCGCCATGGCCATGGCGAGATTCTGTTCCATGCGCGCCCGGTATCTCCACAAGATTGCAAAAGTCGCTCGCCCGACCACGGAGGTAATGACGGAAAACACGCGAAAAGGAATCCAGGGCAGCATGCGCATGAAGCCCCTCAGGCAATACTCCCCTAGGCGATAGCGCAACCAATCCAGAGAATCGACGATCGGGTTGAGCAGTCTTTTAACACGGAAGCGTGTCTTCCTCTTTTTCTTCCTGGCCATGAGAACTCAGAAGAAATTTTTATACACTCTTTCCTGTTGGCGCAGCAAGGGAAGCTCAAAAAAAAGAGGGGCGGTGGCAACTATAGCCCCACCGCCCCCTGATCTTCATGGAATCCCAACGGGATTAACGACCCACTGCTTTCAGCAACCTTTGTCCTGTCCTAGCCGGCAACGCCGCGCCGCTGCTGCGCCGCGCCTTCCTGGGGGCCAGATGGTAGACCTTGGCTTTGGGCCGGGCCTGAAGCGTCGCTTCCTTCCAGCGCACCAAGCCGCCACGGACATACCGCGGGTTAAATCCCAAAACCTCACAGATATTCTCAAAGGAAAAAAGCCAGTCGCTCTCCTCCTCCAGAATCCACTGCTCGGCTTCGCGGAACATCGCCCGGCCTCTTCCGTCCCGGGCAAGGAGATACTTCTGGAAGCACGCCACGGCGTCTTCCAAAACAGCCAGCATCAGCCGCTTCTCGGGCTCCAGATGAGACTTGCGGCGAAAGGTCTCAAAGTATTGCGCCGGAAGAAGCGTGTCCGGCTGAAACAGCGAGGACACCTTTTCCTCCACGCTGAGACCTGTTTCGTATGTCATAAACACCACCTCCCTATCGGGCGCGGCCTGCATCTGGTTGGACGCTCACGGGAACGTTTCTATTCATGCCGCACTCGAGAGAGAAGAGGAACCTACCAGCGGCTGCCAAGGGGTGCCCTGGAGATCTGCCAGTGTGGTACGGGCGAAGACCTCCACCACCCGACGTTGTATTTCATGCCATACCCCAACCATGGCGCACCGCGGAAGATGGCTACAGCTCATATGCTGATCCATACAGACATTCACAGCGATGGGACCCTCCAGCGCCTCAATGATCTCCCGGAACGAGATCTCGCCAGGCGCGCGCGCCAGGGCATAGCCGCCGTCAGGGCCGCGCTTCGATTTGACGAGCCCGCTATGGATCAGCCCTTGAATGATCTTCTCCAAAAATTTGCGCGGCACTCCCTGATGCTCGGCGATCTCCGCTAACGAGCAATTCCTCTGGCGATCTTGAGTAGAAAGATAGATTGCGGCGCGTAAGCCGTAGTCTACCTTCCTGGGGATTTGCATGAGTCCCATTCTCTTTACCTCCTTGCCCTGATCCGGTCCGGCGTCTCGTAATCCTCACGCTCAAGCTCTCGCTTCTTCGCCAGCTTCCCCAAAGCAGAAAGGCCCCGTAGACGTTGGACGATCAACGGCACCCTTTGGTTGACAAAGCCAACCTCTTCCTCTGTGTTGTAGCGGCTCAGGCTAAACCGCACTGCGCCCTGAATCCAATCAGGAGGCACCCCCATGGCCCTGAGCACATGCGACGGCTCCACCGAGCCGGCCGTACAGGCGGAGCCTGTTGAAGCGCAAATCCCGTGTTGATCTAAAAGAACCAAAATCGCCTCGCCCTCCAGAAATTTAAAACTCATATTCAGGGTATTGGGGAGGCGTTTTTCCGAATGGCCATTAACCCGGCTATCAGGACATGATTCCAGCAGAGATTTCTCCAGTTGATCCCGCAGCGCCTGCACCCGACGCTCCTCTTCGGCCATATTTTTAAGGGCCAACTCAGCGGCCTTGCCCATCCCTACAATACCCGTCACGTTTTCGGTCCCTCCTCTCCGGTTGCGCTCTTGATGCCCGCCTACGATGAAGGGACGAAAGGTGATTCCTCTCCTTACATAGAGAGCGCCGACCCCCTTCGGCCCATGAAACTTATGGGCCGATATCGTCAGCAGATCGACCGGGCTCTTCTGGAGACTCAGGGCGATCTTTCCCGCCACCTGCACAGCATCCACATGAAAAGGAATTCCCCTGGCTTTAACGACCTGTCCGATGACGTCGATAGGAAAGGTCACGCCGGTCTCGTTGTTGGCATACATGATCGAGACCAGGGCGGTGTCGTCGCTCAGAGAGCCCTTCAGCTCATCCAAGTCGAGCATCCCATCTCCATCCACGCGCAGCCAAGTCACCCGATATCCCTTCTTCTCCAGGTGCTGGCAAAGACCCAACACCGCCGGGTGCTCCACCTGTGTGGTCACGATGTGGCGCTTGTCAGGCCGTGCCTCTAAGATTCCCCGAATAGCGGCGTTATCCCCCTCGGTGCCGCAACTGGTGAACACAATCTCGATCGAGTCGGCGGCGCCGAGTAGGGCCGCGACCTGCTCCCTCGCTTCCTGGATCTTGCGCGCCACCTGGCTGCCAAAACCGTGGATGCTAGAAGGGTTCCCATAGAGGCCCGTTAAATACGGTTGCATCGCCTCAAGCGCCTCCGGAGCCAAGCGCGTGGTCGCGTTATTGTCAAAGTATATCTCTGAGCCCATAAATACTAAATTCCCGTTTGACCTCTGAACCAAACCTTAGCCAACGCTTCCCTCCAAGCTCACCCCCAAAAGCTTCTGCGCCTCCACGGCAAATTCCATCGGCAGCTCGCGGAAGACCTGCTTGCAGAAGCCGCTGACGATCATCGTGACCGCATCCTCGGCCGAAATCCCCCGCTGCCTGCAGTAAAAAAGCTGATCCTCGCCGATCTTCGAGGTCGAGGCCTCATGCTCCACCTGAGACGAGTTGTTCATCACCTCAAGATACGGGAAGGTATGGGCGCCGCACTTCTCTCCCAGTAGCAGCGAGTCGCACTGCGAATAGTTGCGCGCTCCGGTTGCCCCCTTCATGATCTTGACCAGCCCCCTGTAAGTGTTCTGCCCGTGGCCGGCGGAGATGCCCTTCGAGATAATGGTGCTTCGGCTGTTCTTACCGATGTGGATCATCTTCGTGCCGGTATCTGCTTGCTGGTAGTTGTTGGTGAGCGCCACCGAGTAAAACTCGCCCACTGAGTTGTCCCCTTGCAGGATGCAGCCTGGATATTTCCAGGTGATGGCCGAGCCAGTCTCGACCTGCGTCCACGAGATCTTGGAGTTTTTGCCCAGGCACTTGCCGCGCTTGGTAACGAAGTTGTAGATCCCGCCTTTTCCCTCTTTGTCGCCAGGATACCAGTTCTGGACCGTCGAGTACTTGATCTGCGCGTTGTCGTGGGCGATGAGCTCCACGACTGCCGCATGCAACTGATTGGTGTCCCGCATCGGCGCGGTGCAGCCCTCCAGGTAGCTCACGTAGCTGCCCTCGTCGGCGATGATCAACGTGCGCTCGAACTGGCCGGTCTCAGCGGCGTTGATGCGAAAATAGGTCGATAGCTCCATCGGGCAACGCACCCCCTTGGGGATGTAGCAGAACGACCCATCGCTGAAGACCGCGGAATTGAGCGCGGCAAAGAAGTTGTCCGTGTAAGGCACCACCGAACCGAGATACTTTCTCACCAGCTCCGGGTGCTCCTGCGCCGCCTCGGAAAAGGAGCAGAAGATGATCCCCAGCTCAGCCAGTTTTTCCTTGAAGGTCGTCGCCACAGAGACGCTGTCGAAGACCGCATCCACCGCCACGCCAGCAAGCATCTCCCGTTCGCGCAGGGGAATGCCCAGCTTCTCATAGGCCGCCAATATCTCTGGGTCTACTTCATCCAGGCTTTTGGGCTGCTGGGACTTCGACTTAGGAGCCGAGTAGTAAATGATGCGCTGGTAATCGATCGGCGGATAGTGGATGTTGGCCCATTTTGGCTCCGCCTGCGAGCCTTCGAGCTTCATCCAGTAGCCGTAGGCCCTAAGACGCCACTCCAACAGCCATTCAGGCTCATTCTTCTTGGCTGAAATCAGCCGGATGATCTCTTCGCTCAGCCCGGGTGGTACCGCCTCCGCCTCAACGTCAGTAACGAAGCCGTACTTGTACTCCCTGTTAGCAAGGATCTCTACTGTATTCTCTGCCCTACTCATCCCTTCCCTTTCTACGTTCCAGTCTCTGCTGCGGATTCATAATCCGCGCGCAAGGAACTTTCACGGGCCTATACTGTAAACGAAGTGCCGCAGCCGCACGAGCGCTTCACATTTGGATTCTGGAACACAAAGCCTGCCTGCATGAGCTCTTCCTTGTAATCGAGCTCGGTGCCGTTCAAATAAAGCAGGCTCTTCATGTCCACCAAAACCTTTGCCCCATCCTTCTCAAAGACACGGTCTCCAGGGCGCTGGAGATCAAGATCCATCTTGTATTGAAGACCCGAACAGCCTCCCCCAACGACCTTGAGGCGCAATCCCTGGCTATCCTTATTTTCCGCCGCCGAGAGCTGCTTGATTTTCTCCGCGGCGCGATCCGTAATGCTGACTCCCATGATCATGTTTCAAACCTTCGAGAGGTCGACAGAGTTAAGAAACCTGCTCAGCCTTGAGATCTCTCGGCTGACGCCTCCGCATCTCTCTCCTCGCCGATTCATAAAGCGGCGAAAGTTTGCGCAGCCGCGATACCTCCTCGACCATTCGATCAACCGTGTAGTCTACCTCCTCCGCAGTGTTGAACCGACCCAGGCCAAAGCGAATTGAGGAATGCACCAGGTTCTCTTCCAGCCCCAGGGCGCGCAGCACATGAGAGGGCTCAAGGCTGGCCGATGTGCAGGCCGACCCCGAAGAGAGCGCTATATCTTTGAGGGCCATCAACAGCGACTCCCCCTCTACATAGGCAAAACTGATATTCATGTTCCCGGGGAGCCGCTGGGCCGGATGGCCGTTGACGTAAACCTCATCGAGGCGGCTCAAAATACCATTCTTGAGTCCTTCCCTTAAGTCTATAAGACGGGATGTTTCCTCTGACAACTCCCGCCCCGCAATCTCGCACGCCTTGCCAAATCCAACGATACCGGGAACGTTCAGCGTGCCGGAGCGCAGTCCCCGCTCGTGGCCGCCGCCATCAATGATCGGGTTCAGGCGGACCTTGGGCCGCTTCGACCGGACATACAGGGCGCCCACCCCCTTGGGACCGTACATCTTGTGCGCTGAGATCGAGAGGAGATCGACCCCCATCTCTTCGACGTCCATAAGAATTTTCCCTACTGCCTGAGCGCCGTCGCAGTGGAATACGATCCCTCTCTGCTTTGCGATTCGCCCGATCTCTTTCACCGGATGGATAGTGCCAATCTCATTGTTGGCCGCCATGATGGAGATGAGAATCGTCCTCTCGGTAATGGCGGCGCAGAGCCGCTCGATATCCAACAAGCCATGAACATCGACCGGGAGATAAGTCACGCCGTAGCCGCGCCGCTCTAGCACCTTGCAATTGTCGAGGACAGCCCGGTGCTCGGTGACGCAGGTGATGATGTGATTTCCTTTCTCTTTGTAAGCCTCCGCCACTCCCTTAATAGCCAAGTTATCCGACTCAGTCGCTCCGCTGGTGAATATGATCTCTTTGGGCGACGAGGCGCGGACCAACCGAGAAATTTGCTCCCGGGCCTCGTCCACCGCCGCCTCAGCTTCCCATCCAAAGCAATGATTTCGGCTGGCGGCGTTCCCAAACTTCTCGGTGAAATAGGGGAGCATGGCGTCCAACACCCTGGGATCTAACGCGGTGGTTGAATGGTTGTCCAAATAGACAGGTATCTTCATCTTCGGTTTAATCCAGACCAATTCAGTCTGGTATAACCTTACCGAAACCAAATTCCGGTGTCAAGGAGTTCCACTTATGTGAGACAGGCTTAATCTAATGATTCTCTAAGTGGTTTTACAGGGGTGAGACACAGAAAACTTGTTTCAGCGTGAGATGGCGGTGGTTCTACGCTGTACATGTGGCCAGAGTGTCCTTCAAATATCGGCCAGTATACGAC
>JAHFAP010000147.1 GCA_023250495.1 Deltaproteobacteria bacterium
AGCCTACCCAGCAGACCATCGATGCGTTGGGCAAACTAGATCTGGCGGCAGGAGTTGACGTCGAAATTAAATTGCAATGATGAATTTTGAATGTTGAGTTTTGAATTAAATTAAAAATTCATAAAATTCATAATTCAAAATTAAAACGGTTGAGAGATGACGGGACTTATAGGAAAGAAAATTGGGATGACGCAGCTGTTCGGCGCTGACGGCAGCGTCGTTCCCGTTACGGTCATCCAAACCGGACCCTGTGTTGTCGTGCAAAAAAAAGAGGCGGCCAGGGATGGCTACAATGCCCTGCAGATTGGATTTGGGAGCCGGAAAGGCCAACGAGTCAATAAGCCTGAGCAGGGACACCTCGCCAAGGCGGGCAAAGGCGCTTTTGAGGTGTTGCGCGAGTTTCGCACCGATGATGTTGCGCAGTACGCGCTCGGTCAGGAGATCAAGGCCTCCGATCTGTTTAAGTCAGGGGATCGTGTGGATGTTGCCGGAATTACCAAGGGCAGAGGTTTCACTGGAGTGATAAAGCGTTGGGGGTTTGGCGGTTTCCCGGGTTCCCATGGGACCCATGAGTATTTTCGTCACGGAGGGTCGATCGGCAACCGTTCCTTTCCAGGCCGCGTTTTTAAGGGAAAACGGATGGCGGGTCACTGGGGCGATGAGCGAGCGTCCGTGCAAAACCTTGAGGTGGTCGAGGTTCGGAACGAGGGCAATCTCCTTCTGGTTAAAGGTTCTGTGCCGGGCGCTCAGCGAGGGGTGCTTTTGATACGACAGGCGGTGAAAGGCCGCAAGTAGCCATGGATGCTCAGGTGATTCATCCCGAGCTTAAAGAAGAGATTTTCGGGGTCGAGCTGCGCCCCCATCTTTTGCACCAGGCTGTAACCATGCAGCTCAACAACCGGCGCGCAGGCACAGCGTCGACCAAGAGCAAGGGGTTCGTGCGCGGCGGCGGCAAAAAACCCTGGCGGCAGAAGGGAACCGGCAGGGCTCGGGCCGGCAGCATCCGATCTCCCCTCTGGGTGGGAGGCGGGACCATATTTGGACCTCAGCCGAAAGACTATTCTTACCGCATGCCAAAGAAGGCGCGCCGCGAAGCGCTGCTGTCGGCTCTTAGCCTCAAGCACAAGGAGGGGAAGATCATCGTGCTGAATACGCTTGAGCTGGCACAGGCCAAAACCAAGCTCATGCGCGAAATGCTGCACGAGCTGCAGGTCAAGAGCGCGCTGATCATTCTGCCTCAAGCCGATGAAAAAGTGGCACTCTCGGCGCGGAACCTGCCGAACGTCAAGACACTCCGGGTCGAGGGGCTCAATGTCTATGACCTTCTCCGCTATGAACATCTGATTATGACGGAGCGGGCACTGCGACTGATCGAGGAGAGGTTGGCCGCATGAGAGAGCATCAGGAGATCATTCAGGCCCCGTTGGTGACCGAGAAAGGGAGCCTTCTCGCGGAGAAAACCAATCAGGTCTTGTTCCGAGTCCGGCCCGGCGCCAACAAGATCGAAGTCAAGCAGGCTGTTGAGGCGCTGTTTAAAGTGAAGGTGCTCAAGGTGCGAATGAGTCGGTATCTCGGGAAGATCCGGCGCGTGGGCAAGAACGCAGGCCGCCTGCCCCAATGGAAAAAGGCCTACGTGACCTTGAAGGAAGGGGACAAGATCGACTTTTTCGGCGGCGCTTAGTTGATTTTGGATTTTCGATTTCCGATTTTAGATTGAATCCAAAATCTAAAATCAAAAATTGAGACGCTATGGCAATTAAGACATATAATCCGACCTCTCCCGGGATCCGGTTCAGGACGGGCCTCACCTTCGACGAAATTACGAAGGTAGAGCCGGAGAAGAGCTTGCTGCGTCCTCTAAAGCGCAGCGGTGGGCGCGGCAATACCGGGCGGATTACCAGCGGTCACCGGGGCGGCAGGCATAAACGCCTTTATCGGGTGATCGATTTTAGGCGCGACAAGAAGGGCATTCCCGCAAGAGTCGAGGCAGTTGAGTATGATCCCAATCGCTCTGCCAGGATCGCTCTGCTCTGTTACGCCGATGGTGAGCGGCGCTACATCCTCGCGCCTGATCAGCTCAAGGTGGGAGATGCGGTGATTTCCGGCGAGGACAGAGTCGATATCAAGCCGGGGAATTCTCTCCCCCTCAAGTTCATTCCCGTGGGTAGCGTCATCCACAATATTGAGCTCAAGATCGGGAAAGGGGGGCAATTGGTACGCAGCGCTGGCGCTGGGGCCCAGTTGATGGCCAAGGAAGGAGACTACGCGCTGGTGAAGCTCCCCTCTGGAGAGCTTCGCAACGTGCTGGCGGAGTGCCGCGCTACAATCGGCCAGGTGGGGAACCTGGAGCAGGAAAATATCTCCCTGGGAAAGGCGGGCAGGTCACGGTGGTGGGGCAGGAGGCCGTGGTCTCGAGGGATTGCTAAAAACCCCGTCGACCATCCTCACGGTGGGGGAGAAGGTCGCTCCAAGGGGAACCATCCGCAGACTCCGTGGGGAAAACCGACGAAGGGATACAAGACGAGGAAGAACCACGCGTCGGACAAGTACATTGTCGAACGCAGAGAGGCTCGATAACGATGGCGCGCTCCGTTAAGAAAGGCCCCTTCATCGACGAGCACCTCAAGCGCAAGATCGAGATGATGAACGAGACGAAAGAAAAACGGGTCGTGAAAACCTGGTCGCGACGCTCGACCATCACTCCGGAGATGGTCGGTCACACCATCGCGGTTCACAACGGGAGAAAGTTCATTCCGGTTTTTGTCACGGAGAATATGGTCGGTCACAAGTTAGGAGAGTTTGCGCCCACGCGGACCTTTCATATCCATTCCGGAGACCGCAAGGGCGAGGCCAAGGAAGCCGTCGCTGGCGCCCCCGCGACGCCGGGAGCTCCGCAGGCGCCGCCGGGCGCTCCGCAGACACCGCCGGGTGCTCCGCCGCCAGCAGCCCCGAAGGCAAGAGCGTAGAGCAATGGAGACGCGCGCCGTAACCAGATTTGTCCGCCTTTCGCCACGCAAGGTGAAGCTGGTAGTGGACCAGATCCGGGGGAAGGGAGTTGAGGAGGCGCTCAACACCCTTAAATTCGTACCGAAGCGGGCGGCCGTGCTCGTGGCCAAGACGCTGAGGTCGGCTGTGGCCAACGCCGAGGGAACACAGAGCGTTGATGTGGATCGTCTCTATGTGAAGCGTGTGGTGGTTGATGAGGGAGGCATGTGGAAGCGCTTCATGCCTCGGGCCATGGGCCGGGCGACGCGCGTGCGCAAGCGGCTGAGCCACATCACGGTGATCGTCGATGAGAGGAGATAAATCCTGATGGGTCAGAAGACACATCCGAAATTATTTCGCATCGGGGTCATCGACTCGTGGGATTCCAAGTGGTTCGCGCGTCACGACTACGCGAAGCTGCTGCACGAGGATTTTAAGATCAAGAAGTTTCTCAAGAGCCGGCTCTATCACGCTGGGATCTCCAGGATCGAGATCGAAAGCGCCGCCAGCAAGGCGAAGATCAACATCCACACGGCTCGGCCCGGAATTGTGATCGGCAAGAAGGGAGCCGAGATCGAAAAGCTCAAGAAGGAAATGTCCCGGCTCACGCAGCGAGAGGCCTACCTCAACATCATCGAGGTGCGCCGGCCGGATCTGGACGCGCAGCTCGTGGGTGAAAATGTGGCGCTGCAACTTGAGCGTCGGGTGGCCTTTCGCCGAGCTATGAAAGAGAGCGTCTCGCGGGCGATGAGGATGGGCGCGCAGGGGATCAAGATTCAATGCGCCGGCAGGTTGGGTGGAACGGAGATCGCCCGGACTGAATGGTATCGCGAGGGCCGGGTTCCTCTGCATACACTGCGGGCCGATATCAGCTATGGGTTCGCCGAATCGAAGACGACCTACGGAGTGATCGGGGTCAAGGTATGGATCTTTCGCGGCGAGGTGCTGACCGAAGAAGAGCAGCAACAAAAGGCGGCGATGGGAGCCTAATAGGGAATTTTAGATTTTGGATTTGGGATTTTGGATTGAATCGTTCGACTGAGCTCACGACGAAGTCTAAAATCGGAAATCTAAAATCCAAAATGGGGAAGGATAAAGGGCTGAGGGGCTAAGAGATGTTAGAGCCGAAGAAAGTTAAATACCGCAAGCAACAGAAGGGAAGAAGGGCCGGGTTTGCCTTCCGAGGCTCTGCCCTGGCCTTCGGCGATTATGGGCTTAAGGCGCTTGGAAGAGGGTGGCTTGGCGCGCGCGAGATTGAGGCCGCGCGAATTGCCTTAACCCGCTACCTCAAGCGCGGTGGGAAGGTCTGGATCCGGATATTTCCTGACAAGCCGATCACCAAAAAGCCGGCGGAGACACGTATGGGAAAGGGCAAAGGCGCACCCGAGGGCTGGGTGGCGGTCGTGAAGCCGGGAAGGATCCTCTACGAGATGGAAGGGGTGGAGCGGGATTTGGCTCGGGAAGCTTTCCGTTTGGCCGCCCACAAGCTCTCGATTCCCACGCTCTTCGTGGAGAGGAGAGGACTAGCGCATGGAGCCTAAGCAGCTGCGAGAGATGAGCGACGAAGAGCTCGCGCAGAAGCGCTTGGAGCTGAAAGAAGAGATCTTTCACCTCAAACTCCGGCGAGCTGCGGGTAGGTTGGAGGGCCCCATGAAACTCAGGCAGGACAAGCGGGATCTGGCGCGGGTGGAGACCGTCTTAAGGGAGAGAGCGCTCACGCGCGCGGAAGGCTAGGATGGAACCCAGACGGATGCACAAGGAGCGCCAGGGTGTGGTGCTCAGCAACCGGATGCAGAAGACGGTTGTCGTCTCTGTGGAGAGGACCGTGATGCATCCGAGATACAAGAAGTATCTCAAGCGCCGCACCAAGGTGAAGGCCCACGATGAGAAGAACGAGTGCCAGGCGGGGGATCGGGTGCTGATTGTGGAGTCGCGGCCGCTCAGCCGGGAGAAGCGTTGGCGCGTGAGCCGAGTCCTGGAACGAGCCGTGGCGGAAGAATCTGCCTCTCCAGATGCTTTGCCCTCCGTGTGAGTTTTTCGTGGTGGGGTCAATGTATGATTCAGATGAGGACAGTTTTAGACGTAGCGGATAATTCGGGAGCGCGGAAGGTGCAATGCATCAAGGTGCTCGGGGGGAGCAAGCGCAGGTATGCCTCGGTCGGGGACGTCATCGTGGTGTCGGTTAAGGAAGCGATTCCCAACGCCAAGGTGAAGAAAGGCGAGGTAATGAAGGCGGTGGTGGTGCGGACGGCGAAAGAGCTGGGTCGGCCCGATGGAACTTATATCAGGTTCGACACAAACTCTGCGGTGCTTATCGATAACCAGAGAGAACCCATCGGCACGCGCATCTTCGGCCCTGTGGCGCGCGAGCTTAGGGCGAAGAAGTTTATGAAGATCATCTCGCTCGCTCCGGAGGTACTTTAGGATTTTAGATTTTGGATTGCCGATTTCGGATTGAATCTAAAATCAAAAATCTAAAATCGGAAATCGGAATATGCATATTCGCAAGAACGACAGCGTGATGGTGATCGCTGGCAGGGAGCGGCGCAAGACCGGCAAGGTCCTGAGGGTTATTCCTGAGCGGGCCGCCGCTATTATCGAGCGGGTCAACCTGGTGAAGCGGCACGCGCGCGCCCGAGGGCCGCAGCAGCCGGGCGGCATCGTGGAAAAGGAGGCGCCGATTCCTCTCTCCAATCTCATGCTGATGTGCGACAAGTGCAATGCGCCGGTTCGGGTTGGAAGAAAGGTTCAGCCGGATGGGGATAAGGTGCGCATCTGCCGGCGCTGCGGAGACCCTATCGATTAATTTTGAGTTTTGAATTTTGAGTGTTGAATTGAATTCAAAATTCAACACTGATTGATTTATGGCGGCTCGGCTTAAAAAGAAATATCAGGAAAACGTGGTCCCGGCGATGATGAAGGAGTTCGGCTATAAGAATTCCCTTCAGGTTCCGCGCTTGGAGAGGATAACCTTGAATATGTGTCTCAATGAGGCCGTTCAAAACGTAAAGGTCCTCGATGCGGCGGTCGCGGAACTCATGGCGATCACCGGTCAGAAGCCGGTGATCACTCGGGCCAAGAAGGCCATCGCCAACTTCAAGTTGCGCGAAGGTGTTCCGATCGGATGCATGGTGACGCTGAGGCGCGAGCGGATGTATGAGTTTTTAGACCGGTTGATCCATGCCTCTTTGCCGCGCGTGCGGGACTTCAAGGGAGTCCCGGAGCGCTCCTTCGATGGCCGTGGCAATTATTCTCTGGGGCTGCGCGAGCAGATCATCTTTCCGGAGATACAGCCTGACAAGGTCGATAAGTCGCGCGGGCTCACCGTGTCGTTTGTCACCACGGCGAGAACGGATAAGGAAGGGAAGGCATTGCTCAGGCACCTGGGGATGCCATTTGCCGCTTAGGCGCTGGAGGGATCCATTGGCCAAGACATGTCTTCGGATCAAGGCGGAACGGCCGAACAAGTTTAAGGTGAGACAGTATAATCGCTGTCCCCTCTGTGGGCGCGCCCGCGCCTTCTACCGTCGCTTTCGCATGTGCCGGATCTGTCTTAGGGAGAATGCCAGGAAGGGGCAGATCCCGGGATTGATCAAGGCGAGCTGGTAGCTGCTCAGGGAGAGAGAAGATGGGAATGACGGATCCGATCGCGGACATGCTGACTCGAATTCGCAATGCCCTGCGCGCCGGGCATGACAGCGTGGAGGTGCCTTGCTCGCGCGTCAAAGAGTCGCTCGTCAAAGTTCTGATAGCGGAAGGCTACTTGCAGGAAGTCAAAAGAGTGAAGGCAAAAGATGGAGGCGGCGAGCTGCTGAGGATCCACTTAAAATTTGACAAGGATAATAGGCCGGTCATTCTCGGACTGAGACGCGTCAGTCGGCCGGGCCGCAGAGTGTACGTGGGTCTTGCCGAGATAGCTCCGGTTCGCAAGGGGCTGGGAGTCAATGTCCTTTCGACTCCCAAGGGCATCATGGCGGATCGCGAGGCCAAGAAGGCGAAGGTGGGAGGAGAGCTGGTCTGCTCGGTTTGGTAGAGCGTCGGGGCGAGGTATAATGTGTCGCGCATAGGAAGGCTGCCCATATCGATTCCTGATGGAGTCAAGGTCGCTTTGGAAGACAGAGCTGTCCGCGTGGAGGGTCCTAAGGGGAAACTCGGAGCCGCTATTCCTCCGGGAATCCAGGTCAAGGTGGAGGGAAGTGTAGTCAAGGTGGTGCGCGAAGGGGAAGAGAGAAACGTAAAGGCGCTGCATGGACTTGCCCGCAAGCTCATTGCCAACATGGTAGAGGGAGTCAGCCGAGGTTTCAGCCGGGTGTTGGATATTAATGGCGTAGGTTACCGGGCCGAGGTCAAAGGGACGGAGCTACATATAGCGTTGGGATACTCGCACCCCATTGTTTTCCCTTTGCCTGCTGGAGTGACAGCCGCAGTGGAGCGCCAGATCATCATTACGCTTCACAGCGCGGATAAGCAGCTCCTCGGAGAGACTGCGGCCATCATCCGCGGTCTAAGACCTCCCGAGCCTTACAAAGGCAAAGGGGTGAAATATCGCGAGGAGGTTATCAAGCGCAAGGCCGGAAAGGCAGTGGGAGCAGCCGGGTCCACACAATAGGCCGAGAGCGAAAGATGTTGGACAATCAGAGAGAGATCGGACGTAAAAGGCGGCAGCAGCGGGTGCGCAAGCAGATTTTGGGGACCGATCTGCGGCCCCGGGTCTGCGTTTATCGCAGCCTCAA
>JAHFAP010000148.1 GCA_023250495.1 Deltaproteobacteria bacterium
CTTCGAGGGAGCTGGAGGCTGGGTGCGGACAAAGCCTGAGACGATCAAGCTCACGCGCAGGCTTTGTTGCTGCGCCGGAGGTTGACCTCCGGGCGGCTGCCGCGCGGCTGCCACCGGCGTGAAAAGTGAGCGAACGTTTAACTCGTTGATGACCAGAAGTTTCCCGGCCGATTCGACTCCCTGGATCAGGCTGGCCACCTGCTCGATCTGCCCGTTGATATCCATTTGGATCGGAATCCGCGTAAACGGACCCATCGCCTCGGGATTGAGCACCCGCGTGGAGATGACTTGGGTGCCTCCCTTGGAGGCGAGGCCCTGCACGGTCTGCTGCAGGTCAGAGGCGCTCACCGAAGGAGTATCCCCCGTAAGCAGCAACGGCTCCAGGGACTTGAGCTCCGCTCGGGCCTTCTCAAGGCCTGCCATGATCTCCGCCTTCTGATCGATGTAGCGGAGATTTTTTTCCAGCCGCTGAGGCTGGATTTCGAGCTGGCTTCGGATCCACTCTCTGCGCTCGAGGAAGCGATCAAGCACAAGGTATTTGCCCAAGACCACGCCAAAGATAACCAGGGTCGCAACCACCAGACCCTTTTCGCGCTTGGAGAATCGCTGCCAAATATGCCAGATGCGCTTCATGGCTTCGTCGCGTTTCCTTTGAACCGCTCGATCTCCATCTTCAACGAATATGTGTCTCGATTGTCGCGACCCCGGCTCGAGGGGGCATTGAAAGTCACATTTTCAAATACCGGAGAGCGCTCCAGTAGCGGAACCAAACCGGAGGCATTCTCCGCGCTTCCCTGAAGCTCGACCGTGCCTTCGTGGAAGCGCAGGTTCGACAAATAAGCGTTGTTGGGGACGATCCGTGAAAGCTCATCCAGCATGCGCATGACGACGCCCCTGCGCTCCTTGAGTCCGGAGAAAAAGGCGATCTCTTTGCGCAAACGATTGAGTTCCGTTTCTTCGCGGCGCAGCGCCTCCACCGACGGAGCAAGTTTCTGGTTCTCCTTCTGCAGCTGGCGCAACCGGATCTCGTCCTTGATGGGATAACTCCCCCCCCAAGCGATGAGACCGATCAAGAGCAAAATGGTCAGGGACGTGTTCAGCCAGGAAAGCGTCCTTCCCCGGCCTTCTTCTTTGGCCCCGGGAAGAAGATTGAGCGCGAAAGTGGCCTCACGAAGCCCGCGCAGGGCAGCCCCGGCCGCGGGAAGAAAAGCGGGGTCAGCCATCGCCTCATCGCTACCCAGCTTCCCTTTGCCGAGATCTAACAGATCCTCATATTGCGGCACTTCCTCGGTCACCGAGCGGAAAAACTCCGCCGCGTTGCCCCAGCCGAAAAAACGCGGGGACTCTCGCAACGAGCTGTAAAAAAGCTCTCTGCCGGCCCCCTGAACCCAGTTGGAATGAGGCAGCCGGTGGCTGAAGGCAAGTACGGCTTCCTGCTTCCAACCGTTGCTTTTGGCGTTGAGACCGATGATCTCCCAGTCCTGGTTCTCACCGCCCAGAAGCAGAGCCGGCCCGCTGATTCCGCGGTTACAGAAGAGAAGATAGTTGGACAGCGCCGTTGCCGAGCTCTCCACGCCCCTCGGCTTGGCCCCAAAGGTGGAAAATACCTCGAGGACTTCATCAACGAGCCTTTTCCGAACTGCAAAGAGCAGCAGTCCAACCTTGTCCCCCTTGTTGCCCATGGGCAGAAAATCGTAATAGATCTCCTCCCGAGGAAACGGGAGGTGCCTTTCGATCTCATACTCCACCACCTGGGACAAATTTTCCCCGGCGACTTGCGGCAAAAACAGCTCCAGACTCATCACTTGGTCCGAAGAAAGACAGACATAGAGCGGATCTTTGGCAGGATCGAAGTGGGGAAGGAAGGAGCGCAGCGTCTCGCTCAGAGCCTGCTTCCGCGAAGCCGGATCATCTCCAGGCGGCAGCTCTCTTGACTCAGCCTCGAGCACAGCAAGGCGCAGCAGGCTCTTGCGCATGCGCACGAGATAGAGGCGCTCCGGGGTGACATAGAGCCCCACGCTCCTCAAAAAATCGGCGCGGGAGAAATCTTTAAACCAACGTGGGTAAATCATATACGATTTGCGATTTTAGATTCAATCCAAAATCGGCAATCCAAAATCCAAAATTATTCCCTAACGGTATCCCGATCCACCCAGCGCACAAGGAGAAATCCGCGCTGGGCGCCCAAAAGCCGCACCACCCCTTTTACCTGGCGTTGCGAGGCCGAGTCCCCATGGCGGCCCGCAGCCTCAACCGAGATCACCGTCGGGTTGGTGAAAACAAACTGACGCATGGCCGCATCTCCGGCGGCGATCCCCAGGAGCTTCAGCACGTCGGCCAGCGTCTGCTCTGAGAGTTGTTTTCTTTGCTCCACGAACTGCCGGCACTTTTCTAAGGGAAGGCCCGTGAGAGCGTGAATCACTTCGGGCGAGGCCGTCCTCAAGTTGACCCGGTCTGTAGGGCTGTCCACCGTCAAGATATCTCTCAAGCCGACCGTTCGGACTCCGCCCTCATCGCTGCCGTAAAAAAGCTCCGGCGTTACCCCCCTGATCCACAGGAGATCCTCAATGGTATCCAGCGGGCCGTTCCGCGCGGTGTAAGGCGGCGACAGAGAGAGATAGTAGTCATCCTCCGCGCCGCTCAGCCGATGGAGATTATCTTCATCGCGCCAGTCCAGAATGGAATCCACCAGAACGGACGTGAGCTTTGCATCCACCCCGAGATTGGTAAAGATCCGCCGCAGGGTCTCCTCGTCTACCCGATTGATGTTGATCTTGCCGCCTTCATCCACCACGCGCGCGCGATAGCTGCCCTCTCCGAGACTCCCGTCGTGCCAGCTCCCGTCTAGCACGTCGGATGACGCGAGGCCACCCTGGCCTGGCTGAGATGACTGTTTCAGCAGATTGTAGAGCACTTCCTCAAAGCCGGCGAGAGCGAGATAATAGCCCTCAGCCTCTTCGGAGTAGCGGTGCGTCGCCATCCCCTCCTCCCGGACCGACAAAGCGAAATCAAAGGCCACAACGAAGAGAAAGATAAAAATCCACAGCACGACAAGCAGCGCCACTCCGCGCTCATTGACGGAGTAAGGCCGAGGATTGAGGATCGAGGATCGAAGATCGCCGCAATTCTCTATCCTCCATCTTCGATCTTCAGCTCTTCTCATGGCGTTAGGACGCTCATCATGATCGGAAACACCCAGCGAATCTGCTCTCCCCGGTCTCCTCGATGGGTCAGACCGACCGCCCGCGGAAGGGCCTTGCGCTCCTTTCCATCCCACTGCTCCACCCAGCTCTCCTGGTCAGTCTGAGAATCAAGATATTCCAGGCGAAATCCCCTGAGCCCCTCAGCGAGCACCACGCTGCCCGTATAGCCCCCTCCTTTCGCCTGGTCGCCCACGCGCACAGGCATCTCCTCCGCCAGCGTCAATGTCGCCCCGCGATTCCCCGCACTCGCCGAAGAGATCCTCACTTTGGACATCCCGCGACCGCCTAGGCCGGTTGAAAGCGAGGAGATAAACTCAAGACTCCTCTCGTCGCCAGAAAAATAGACCGAAGGATCCCTGACAGAAGAGTGGTAGGGATAGGCGGATCGGATATAGCCTCCCAAAAACTCCTCAAAGGTGCGCAGTCGCTGGCTCTGCTCGGAGCGCGCCTGCGCCTTTTCCATGGCCCTCCCGCCCAGGTAGAAAGAGCCGTAGAGCATGATCACCATCAGAGCCAAAAGGGTGATGGCAATGGTGACCTCGATCAAGGTGAATCCATTTTGGATTTTGGATTTTGGATTTTCGATTTTCACTGGCTCTTTTTTTTCAGCACGCGCAGAGTCCTCATCTCCAACTGCTTGTCGCGCTCTCCCTCACGGTAGCGCATCAGCAACCTGATCTCACTCACGTCCCAGCCCGTCGGGGCGAGCTGCGTCTCATCCCTCAGGGGTTGAACCTCGAGCTGCCAGCGGTGATTTTTCCCGATGGATCCCGCCTCTCCCCTGGCGTCGAGCGCCTTGCGGATCAGAAAGCTGTCCATCACCTGCCGGCTGTAGGCCACCGCGTCGGTCCGGGCGGCGCTGCCGGTTTCCAGCCGAAGGCCGAGAGAAAAGATCTCGAGCAGCGTCACCACCCCCAACCCTACGATGGCCATCGCGACGACGACCTCCAGGAGAGTGAAGCCGTGTTCGATTTTGGATTTTGGATTTTGGATTTTGGATTGAGGATACAATAAATTCATTGGCGCGTCACCACGACTCGGCCTACAAGCGGCTCGAGGCGGACCACGTAGGTGGATCCTGCGCGGTCCGAAAGCTCGATCGCGCCGCCGAGGATGCTCCCGTTGGGAAAGAAAATGAATTGCCTCAGCTGGTCTCCTACTGGCTCGCCTCCCCCGACCGCGGTGATCCTGATTGCCACAGGCAAGTGAACTATCTCCGCGCCCGAGGCCAGATAGCTGTTTTCGCGCGGGCTAAAGGTAAGGCGCTTGAGCGCCCCCTCATCGATGGCGCGCCGGCGCAGGTCGCGAGCCACTGCGGCAAGCGCCAGCACAGACTGTCTGGCCTCGCGCTTCCTGAGCCCTCTGTCAAGAGACGGAATGGCTATCAGACTCGCCAGCGAAACGAGCATGATGACCGCCAGCAGTTCGATGAGGGTAAAGCCCTTTTTAGTCAAAATGCAAAGTTCAAAGTGAAAAGTGCAAAATTTTTCATTTTTCATTTTGCGTTTTTCATTCCGCGCTACCCTTCCCAGCTCGTGACATCGCGATTGTCCCCCTCTCCCCCTGGAACTCCATCCGCGCCATATGAGAGAAGGTCAAAAGAACCATGTTGCCCTGGGCTTGTGTAGAGGTAAGGCTTGGCCCAAGGATCCAGCGGCACTGCTTTTTTGAGATAGGGTCCATCCCATCGGTCCGCCCCAGACGGCTTGCTCACCAGGGCGTCCAGCCCTTCGTCGGTTGTGGGATAGCGCCCAACATCAAGACGGAAGGTGTCCAACGCGGTGCTGAGCAGCTCGATCTGGGCCCGCGCGGCCTGGGAGCGCGCCTTGCGCTCGCGGCCGATATAGGTCGGCACCACCAACGCGGCGAGCAGGCCGATAATCACCATCACGACGAGAAGCTCGACTAATGTAAAGCCGTCGCGCAGCCTGAGCCGGTCAACAGGCCGATAAAACTTTTTCTCTCTCCGAATCACTTTCTAACTCTGCCTTTCTCACATGGGCAAATCGTTGATGCTAAAGATCGCCATCAGCATAGAGATGACAACCACCCCGATCGCCAACCCCATACCGAGAATCAAGAGCGGCTCCAAGAGCGAGGTGAGCCGCTTGGTCGTGCGCTTCACCTCCTGGTCGTAATGATCGGCCACGCTGACCAGCATTCCCTCCAGCCGGCCGGTCTCCTGCCCCACGGCAATCATGTGCAGCGCCAGAGCTGGAAAGAGACCGCTCTCGGTCAGCGGCCCTACCATCCCTTTGCCCTCTCGCACCCGGCTCTGCACCTGGGCTATGGCGCGCGCGACCAGCCGGTTGCCAACCACTCCTTGAGCTGTGCCCAAGGCCTCAAGCAGCGGCACACCACCCTTCAACAGCGCCCCCAGGGTTCGGGCAAAGCGGGCCACCTCGAGCTGACGCATGAGATCGCCCAAGACCCAAACGTTGAGACGCCAATGGTCCCACTGGAGCCTCCCCTCCGGGCTGCGGACATAGAACGATCCACCGACGCCCCCCACGATGATCAGAACCAGCGCAATCCATCCGTACTGAGACAGCCCCGAGCTAAAGCCGATCAGCAATGTGGTCATCCAGGGAAGGGCCTGGTTGATGTCTTTGAATATAAGGGCGAACTTGGGGATGACGTAAACGAAGAGGATGATCAGTGAGACCCCCGCCACCGTGGCGAGAAGCACGGGATAGGTCAGAGCTGATTTCAGATCCTCTTTGAGACTGATCACGCGCTCAAGATACTCCACGAGGTGGCGCAGGACCCCGTCCATGATCCCGCCGGACTCCCCGGCGCGGATCATATTGACGTAGAGCTTGGGAAACACTTCTTTGTGCTCCGACATCGCGGCGGCGAGCGATTTACCGGCGCGAACCTCCTCCAGGAGTCGCTGGACGATCTTCTTGAACTCCTGCCCTTCAACCAAGTTGGCCAGGACAGACAGGCTCCGGTCAAGCGGGAGACCCGCTCCGAGCAGCGTGCTTAGCTCCTGCGTAAAATGGAGCAGTTGCTGCTCGCTTACCTTGCGGCGGAGGAAGAGCGCCACGGGGTTCGAGGTTGTTCTACTGGCCGCTTCACCCGGCGCCGAGATGCGCAAAGGAACAAACCCCATGTCATGAAGGCGGGAGACGACACCATGCTCGGCCTCCGCTTCCATGGCTCCATCGACAACTTTGCCGGAATGGTCGGCGGCGCGGTACTGAAACATCGCCATGAGGATTAAAGATTAGGGGAAAGCAGCGGATAAATCAACCGCCGCGACCGGGTCGAAGCCACGGCAAAATTGACTCAGTGGCTCCGTTCTGTTAAACATTGAGTATCCGAGACGCTCTTGAAGTTTAGACCCTTTCTAATAGCGCTCCTCATACTGGGGCTGCTTCCCACGCGGGACACCAGAGCGGCCCAGGAATCAGCCGCCAAGAGCAGCTTGACCCCAGCCGCCAAGGTGGGCGAAGAGACCATCGGCCTGGAGGAACTCCAGCGAGCCCTTCAGGCGGAACTCGCCCAGATCGAGTTACAGCGTTACAGCCTTATTGAGGCAAAGCTCGAGCAGCTCGTCGCGGAGAAGCTGTTGGCCGCAGAGGCGAAGCGGCGCGATATCTCCGTGGACGATCTGCTCAAAGAAGAGGTTTACGCCAAGGCGCCGAAAGTCACCGACGAGGAGGTCGCGGATTTTATCTCTCAGAACCGCAACCGCCTCTCTCAAGGGGATGATGCAGAGCTGCGGCTGAAGATTTGGGAATACCTGCGGGGCCAGAAGGTGACCCAGCAGCGCGCCGACTATATCCGCGCGCTGCGAGCCAAGGCCGGAGTAACGGTCTATCTCCAGGAGCCGGCCGCTGTTCGCGTGCAGGTGGACGCTAGTAAAGGCTTCGCCCGCGGGGCGAAGGATGCCGCGGTAAACATCGTCGAATTCTCCGACTTCCAGTGCCCGTTTTGCAAGGCCGTCACCACAACGATTCACCAGCTCATGGCCCAATACGCCGGAAAGGTGAGATGGGTCTTCCGCGACTTTCCGATCCCGAGCCTGCATCCTTTGGCGCCCAAAGCGCACGAGGCGGCCCGCTGCGCGGCAGAGCAAGGAAAGTTTTGGGAATACCACGATCTCTTGTTCGAGCGCTCCCCGCGCCTTGCCCCGTGGAGCTCAAGCAATACGCGCGCGAGCTCAAGCTCAATGGCGAAAACTTCGAGAAGTGCTTTGACAGCGGCAAATATCAGCCCGCAGTCGCCAGCGACCTACAGGAGGGCGCCAGACTGGGCGCCTCCGGAACTCCCACGTTTTTCATCAACGGCCGCATACTCGTCGGCGCCCAGCCGATCTCCGCTTTCCAGAAAATCATCGACGGCGAGCTGGCAAAGAAGCAGAGCCAATGATTTGAAGCGCTTCGGCGCGGCTTACCCAGCTCGGCGTGCGTTGCGATGCCAAATGCATAGGTGTATATTGCTGCGTTGATAGCAAGCGTAACAAGGAGCGTCA